>SKZA01000196.1 GCA_007127595.1 Kiritimatiellia bacterium | reverse complement strand
TGATCATGAATATCGCCCGCAACTGGGGCGGGCGACACGGTCGCGCGGTGAGCTTGGTCACGATACCGGCGGCGATCGGCTTGGTGCCGATGCCGGGCGGCGCGCTGTTTTCCGCGCCCCTGGTGGATCAGGCCGCGCCAAGCACGGAATGGACCCCGGCGTGGAAAGCGTCCGTCAACTACTGGTTCCGGCATACCTGGGAATACTGGTGGCCGCTGTTTCCCGTGGTGATCGTCACGCTTTCCATCTTCCAGCTCGAGATCTGGCAGTTCATGCTCATGCAGTTGCCGTTGAGCGCGGCCACACTTGCGGTGGGTTATATTCTGCTTATTCGGCCGCATGTGAAAGGCTTGGCGGAGCAGGCGATGCCCGAGCAAGAATCGTCCGGACGCGGCTGGATCATTGCCCTCCCTTTGATTCTGGTCATTACCTGTACGTTGGCGTTGCCAAACGTATTGCGCGCGGTTGCGCCGGACATCGCCCTGCAGACGCGCAAGCTGTTGGCGATGCTGATCGGCATATCGTTGGGACTGATCATCATTCTACGCGATGCCGGATCATCCGGTCGCGTGAAGTTCCTGCGTGCTTTGGTGGCGCCGAAGGCGTTGAGCTTGCTGGCGACAGTGGGCGGCGTGATCCTGTTCAAGTCCATGTTGGAACAATCCGGCCTGCTGCCGTTGGCGGGCGAAGGCCTGGTGGCGAGCGGCATTCCTATCGTATTGACCATTGCGCTGTTGCCGTTCATCGCGGGGCTGGTCACGGGTATTGCGATCGGGTTTGCCGGTATTTCGTTCCCGTTACTTGCGGGGCTGGCGTCGTCGCATACAGGGCTTGAACCGGCCTCGACATTGTTTCTGGGATTTGCATTCGGTTATGCGGGTATGATGTTGTCGCCCGTCCATCTCTGTTTCGTGCTGTCGCGCGGATACTTTTCGGCGTCGCTCCGGGACATGTACCGCTACATCCTCCCGTGTTCCGCCGGCCCCGTGCTGGTGGCGATCATCCTCTACGTGCTAATGATCAGGGGAGGCTGGTGAGATGCGCACGCCGCCATTTCTGCAGCGTAGGGTCGTGACGCAGATCAAGCATTTGCTGCGCATGGGCGTGACGCCGCGTCGGATCGCATTGAGCATCGCCATGGGCACGATCATCGGGATCTTCCCGCTCTTGGGCACGACGACAGCGCTATGCGTGGTGTTATCGCTGGCGTTGCGCTTGAATATCATTGCGATGCAGGCCTTCAATTGGCTGGTGGCCGGCGTGCAGCTGATGTTGATTCTGCCCTTTATTCGTGTGGGGGAGCGCCTCTATCGCGCCTCGCCGCTTCCCCTGCGACCGGAGGAGATCGAGGCCATGTTTCGAGAGGGGCTGATGCACGCCACGGCAACCTTGGGCATGTCGCTCGTGCATGCCGTTTCGGCCTGGCTGATCGTGGCGCCTCTGATCTTTGCGGGGGCCTATCTCGTGTCCTTGCGTATCCTCAATCGCGTACCGCGCTCCAACGCCGCGGTTGCGGATATAGCGTTGTCGCGCCCGGGGAAATCGTCGCCTGTGATGACGTCCAACGGTTCCCCATTGAGGGTCAACTCGGTGTCGGCACCGGGACAAAAGGTGAGCGGATAAAGGTCGCCGGGTTCGACGTCGTGTCCTACTGGATCGACAAGTCGCCGATGATTTTGAAGGAATGTCCATCGCGTTCCACGCGTAGGTCACGGTCAGGAAAGATGCGCGGGAGTTTCTGTTTCAGAAGTTCCACCACTTCCTGTTCGATCTGTTCCATCACGATCGGGGGTACGCGTGCGAGTGTGGACAGACGAATGGAGACGACGTAACCGCGTCCGTGTGCCGAGCCGTAGCCCGCGGAAAAGGAGGCCCCCATATTGAATAGTCCGTCGGCCGCGGGATTGGCCGTGGCGCCTCGTTCGGGGCGACTGGGGTGCAGGGGATACTTGTCCCCATAGCGGTCCTCCATGATGTGGTCGATCTCATCGAACAACGCCTCAAGCTTGTTCTCCCATGCGCTGACGCGCGAATCCCGGAAGCTCATGATTTCATCCGCCTTCTTTTGCTTAACAGCTCGACATCTATTCTGTACATACGGACGAAACGTGTCCATCGTGGACTTGAATCGGAGTTGCGGTTTTCAGAAAAAGGGATTGTCTGATCGGGCATGATTGATATAAGCGAAGGAAGAAGTTGAACCGGATGGGAGACGGCATGAATGTTCCAAGAGATTTAAAGTATACCAAGACACACGAGTGGGTCCGTCAGGAAGAAGATGCGCTGATTGTCGGCATCACCGATTTCGCGCAATCCCAGTTGTCGGATTTGACGTATGTCGAACTGCCCGCCGTCGGTGACAAGGTGGAGCCGGAAGACGAGGTCGCCGTGCTCGAGTCGGTCAAAGCGGCTTCCGATGTGTATGCCCCGGTCGGCGGCACGGTGATTGAGGTGAACGATCCGTTGGCGGATAACCCGGAGCTGATCAACACCGACCCGTATGGCGATGGCTGGCTCTTCAAGATGGAGCCGAACAGCCCCGGCGATGTGGATAGCCTGATGGACGGCGATCAATACGAGGAATCGATTCCCGACGAGTGAGGCGCGGCATGCCGCGACCCATTATGAACGCGTGGGCCGTTACCCTGGAGCGTCCGCAGCCTTTTGAGCCGATCGCCCGCGCGCAGGCGCGCCTGGCGCGCGCACGTTATGAAGAACAGATCCCCGACGTTGTTCTCTTCCTGGAACATCAACCCGTCGTCACGCTGGGTCGAAGGGGCCGAACAGAACACCTCCTGGTGTCTCCCGATACGTTGCGCGCGCGCGGCGTGGATTTCTGCACGGCCAGTCGGGGGGGAGATGTGACGTACCATGCCCCTGGCCAGCTGGTGATGTATCCGATTATCAAACTAGGCGCGCTTGGCGCGGATGCGCACGGTTACCTTTTCAACCTTGAAGAGATGGCGATTCGGGTGTGTAGCGATTTTGGCGTGAAGGCGCAACGCGTGTCGGGTAAGAACGGGGCGTGGACGGGGGCGGGGAAGATCGCCGCCATCGGCTTTCACCTCAAACGCGGGATCACGGTGCATGGTATGAGCTTTAATGTGGCGCCCGACCTGGCGGGCTTCGAGCTCATTGTTCCGTGCGGGTTGGTCGGTGATCCTGTATGCTCTCTGCGCAGCGTGCTGGGCGAAGCCGCACCCGCTTTGCCCGACGTGCGTGCCTGCATGGTGCGTCATTTTGAAGCGGTATGCGGCCGGCGACTGGAACCTTGTTCGCCGAAAGAATTGTCGCGTTTTCTGGATGAGTAAATGATGCATGCGTCCCCATCGAACGAGCGGCATAGTTTCTGGGTTCTCCTGCTCTCGCACATTTGCACGAAGATCGGGGACGGCCTCCTGAATCCCAAGACGACGTTGACGTGGCTGATGAGCGCGCTGGCGGCTCCGTCCTTTCTCGTTGGGTTACTGGTTCCGATCAGGGAAAGTGGTTCCATGCTGCCGCAGATCCTCCTGTCCGGACAGCTTCAACGATTTCGACGCAGAAAGTGGGCGTGGCTGCTGGGCGCATGGTTGCAGGGCGCCAGTGTGCTGGGGATGGCGCTGACGGCCCATTTCGCCGAAGGGGCGACGGCCGGATGGGTCATCATCTGTTTGTTGGTACTGTTCAGTCTCGCGCGCAGCATTTGCTCGATAACGGGAAAGGACCTTCTGGGGCGCACGATACCCAAACGTCGTCGCGGACGGCTTACCGGCTGGCAAACCAGCGCATCGGGGTTGGTGGTGCTGGGTGTGGGCCTGACGCTCGGCACGTGGTCGGGCGATCGCCCGGACCTGGGCACATTAGCGGTGTTATTGTTCGGCGCCGCGACGCTTTGGTTCTGCGGTGGATTGTTGATCGCGCTGTTGCGAGAACCAGCCGACGGCGTCACAAAGGACTTCGGCTCGAGCCTTGCGGATCGCTTGGCATTGTTGCGCGACGATGCGCCGTTCCGGCGCTTCGTATTCGCGCGCACGCTGATGATGGGATCGGCGCTGATCGCGCCCTACTATGTACTGATTGCGCAGCGCCGCTCGGAAGGCGCCATTGCCGTACTGGGCTATCTGATTGTCGCGTCCGGTCTGGCGCAATGGCTGAGTTCCTGGCTATGGGGCCGTTACGCAGACCGATCCAGCCGGCTTGTAATGGTGTGGGCCTCCGTGTTGTCGGCCCTGCTTGGATTCGGGGTCCTGACGGCGGAATGGCTGGAGGCGCCGCCGATTCACGCAATCTGGTGGCATGCCGCCGTCTTTTTTGTTTCCGTGGTTGCCCACAGCGGCGTGCGGGTGGGTCGTAAGACCTATGTGGTCGATCTGGGTGGAGACGAGCAGCGTGCGCATTATGTGGCGGTGAGCAACACGCTCATGGGGGCCCTGTTGTTGCTTGCGGGCGGGCTGGGTGCGGCTTTGGGCGCGTGGTCGCCGCTTGCGGCGATTGCGTTCTTTGCGATGGGGTCGCTGGCCGGCGCCGTATTCGGCTTGGGCTTGAAAGAAGTGACGGGTGACCCGTTACCGTGAAGAAACAAAAAAATCGCTCCATAGCCCTGTCGGGCCGTGGAGCGATCTTCCTGCAATTCCTTGCGCTTTCCGGTTCTCAGGAGCCGAGTACGGCTTCTTTGCAAGCTTTGGAGATACGGAATTTGACGACCGTCTTGGCCGGAATGTGAATGCTTTCGCCGGTGGCCGGATTGCGGCCCATCCGCGCGGCGCGGTTGACCTGAACGAGTTTGCCCAAACCCGGGATGGTGAAACCGTTTTTGGCTTCCTGATACGCGAGCTGCGCCAATTCATCCAAGACCGTCTGAACTTCCTTCTTCTGAAGGCCGGTTCGTTCCGCCAAAGTCGACAATGTCTGCGTCTTCGTCATGCTCATGCTTGCTCTCCTCCTGTCGTGATTGCTTCCTGTGCTTGGTCAGCGCGATGGCCGCCATGCCCTTGATGCACAGATGATGGGCACGGAAACCCCCTGATTACAAGTGTTTTTTCACATATTTGGGGATCGGCTCAGTCGGGAAACGCGCAGATCATGGCATCGGCGATCTTGCGCGCCTTCTCCGGGCCGTCTTCCGCAGCGACGATCGAGAGGGCGAACTCGAATGAGGTGCCGGGACCCTGACTCGTGATCAGATTCCCGTCGATAACCACGCGTTCGTCGGACCGTTTGGCGTCGCCCAGTCGTTGCGCGACGCTGGGATGGGAGGTGACGGCTCGGCCGTTCAGCAGGCCCGCGGCGTGCAGCACCGTAGGCGCCGCACAGACGGCGCCAAGTTTCTTTCCGGCGCGCGCGTGGCGCTGGAGGGCATGCGTAACCCGCTCATCTGCAATAAGTTTCTGTGAGCCTTTGAGTCCGCCGGGCAGAATGATCCAGTCAAAGTCCTCCGCCTGGATTTCGCTCCATTTCTTGTCTGGAACGAGGCGCACGTTACGCGAAGCGGTGACGGGCCCTTCACGCAGGCCGACGGACACGACATTCCATTCCGCGCGTCGCAGGACATCGACAAGGATGACGGCTTCCATTTCTTCGACGCCGTCGGCAAGTGGTATGAGCGCGCTGGGCATGATGTGGGCTCCTTTTTCTGAGTATCGATGCTTTTACATTGTACCTGACGGGCACATCTGTCAACGGCGCTCCGGTTATATCTGGTATCTACTCATTCTTATTGGAGGGACGCGCTCTTGTCCCGCCGCCCTGCGAAGGCGGATCTGCGCGTCCGGGTCACGCGGAAGCGTGACCCTCCAGCGCGAGGCGAATTTCTGAACACCATACTAGCTCGTGCCGTGCTTGGTTCCGCCGGTAAGGCGATCAAGGTAATAGGCCGCCTGATCCTGAATCCCTTGGGAAAGCGGATGGTCGGCCGGCTCCTGCAGCACATCGACAAGCGTGGCGGCGGTACAGATCACAACGCCGGCCGCACCGGAGCGACCGTCCTGCAGATAGCCTTGCGCAAAGCAGAGCACGGGTTGAACTTCCAGGTTGCGGTGAACCTCTTCGCGCAGGTCTTTGCGCAGTCGAGACGCGGCGTTCTTGACCTGCTCAAGTGGGGGGCGGTCCGGTTCTTCGCCATCATAGAGTACCCGTCCGTCGCGGATGACTATGCGTCCACTCCAGCTCTTCGTTTCCACAAGGAAGATGCCGGTCGGTCCGACGACGACATGATCGTAATCGCCCGTGCCGCCAAGCAGGCCATCCGCCGGTGTGACTCCGTGATAGACTCGGTAGGTCGAAGGGAGAAAGGAGAGCGTGCGCGCCACCGATTCTTCGCCGCGCGCGCCTTTCAGGAAAGATTCCAGTCGATGCCGTCCGAACGTGACGGCCCAAGCCAACAGGCCGGCCAGGAGCAGGAATCCGGCGCCGATCCCGGTCATTTCGAGGGGTGGGTGGGGCCATGCGGCGCGTACAAGATAGCCGGCGCCAAACGCAAGGAGAAGAAAGGGCCAGAGCACGCGTATCAGCCCGGTGATGCGCGGGGTCTCGCCGGGACTGCCGGCGACCCGGGCGAATTGTGTGGGGGAGACGCGGCCTTCTCGTGGGACACTCACGGCGTGCGCTAAGCTTCTCCATCCGCGGGCGTTTCGCCATGCTGTTCAAACGAGGCGATGGCTTCCTCCCGAGTGTCAAAAATACGAAGGCGCTTCCCTAATCCGAGCAACTCCAACGTCTTCAATATGCGGGCGCTGACTCCGAATAGCGCGATGTTGCCCATTTGAATCATCATTTGCCGATGCAAGCTGGCCAACAGCCCGATGCCCTTGCTGTTGATGTAGGAAAGCTGCTTACAGTCGATGGCGAGGTTTGGGGCGGGTTGTCCTACAGAGAGCCGGGTAAGCTCTCCCTTGAACTTTTCAAAAGTGGCCGAATCCACCGGCCCCGCCAAAGTCACCACAATGACGCTGCCTTGTTCTTCCGTGTATACATCCAGTTCCGCTCGAGACATAATCTACCCTCTCGATTTGCGGTGTCACCGCAGCACACGACCTGCCCCCGTCCGCTATTCAGAGAAGAGAAGGGGGTCCTTAATCCCGTGGATGTTTTTACGCTATCGGAAGGGGTGTCGTCCAGCCTTTTGTCCTTCCGGTAACGGGGGGAACAGGTAGGCGTAGGGATAAGCGCTAAACGGAGGGGGTAAATATCGTGTATACTAAGCAGTTGAGACCGATTCGGACCACGTCGTGGCCGTTGAATGAACAAAGACACCGCTAAAGCAGTATCCGGGCCGGATAACGAAATCGCAGAGACGGACATCATCTTCGAATGTCCGCACTGCGCCAAGAGCATGGCCATTGATCGGCGCGGCGCCGGTTTGATGATTTCCTGCCCCGATTGCGGTAAGCGCATTCAGGTCCCGGTCCAGGATGATTTGGATATCGCGCTGGACGCATATCCGCGTCATGCAGGCACGACACTGGACCAGCATGTGCGCAATCTTACGCAGGCGCTGGACCAGTCCCGCGGCAAGGTGCAACATCTGATGCAACTACTCGAGGAAGCCCGACAACGACGCACGGTTCTCGAGAAAAAGCGAATTCAGGAAGCGGGCCGGCTCGGCAAGATCAGTGACGAATTGTCGGTTATCCAATCCGCGATTGATCGCATTGCGGGGCATTTACAGGACGGCATCGCCGAGCAGGCCGACAACGGAAGCAACTGGTAGGCGTCCGCCCCTTTTCCCGCATGACCGGCAAAGAATGGGCTCCCTCAGCGCGTGCAGATGTGGTATGGCTCTCCCATTGAATTCAAGGAGCGTAATGCATGAGTACATTGATCGACAAGCTGACCGACGATATCAAGAGCGCCATGAAAGCGGGTGAGAAGGATACGCTGGTAGCCCTCCGTTCATTACATGCCAAGATCAAGGACGCCACCATCAATGCGGGCAAGGATGCGACCGATGCGGATGTGCTGCAGGTCCTTGCCAAGGCGATCAAGCAGGGGAAAGACGCCGCCGAACAGTTTCGCGCGGGTGGTCGCGCGGAATTGGCGGAGAAGGAGGAGCGGGAGGTCGCGTTGTTTGAGCGCTACCAGCCGCAGCAACTGACCGAGGCGGAATTAATCCCGCTGATTCAGGACGCCATTGCAAAGACGGGGGCGACGGCGCGCAAGGACATGGGCAAGGTCATGGGGGTCCTTATGCCGCAAACCAAAGGTCGCGCCGATGGTGCGCTCGTCAGCCGCCTGGTCGGTCAGGCTCTGGATTGAAAGGTAGTGAGGAGCGATCCTGTCGCCTCGCCTGAATGCTCCCTGCTGGAGCAGGGAGCTACCGGTGACTAACCAAGGGCGTGGATGTGTCTTCGTGGCGCCCTGCTCCAGCAGGGCGTCTTCTTTGCCGGGTGGATCGCCTATAATCCAAAGAAGCTGATGGCCAGCCACTCTTCAATGCTGTCTTCGTATTCCTGTAACAGTGCGCGGTTGTGTTGGAGCGCTTCTGTGTCCGGCGAATCCGCGGGGGCTGCTGTTTCGAGCATGCGGGTCGGGTCTTCCACGAGTGTTTCAAGATTCCAGCCGAACGCTCCGTAGCCCAAGGCCATCAGGGTTTGCTGCCGGATCCAGTGATACTCGCTCAGCGACATGTGCGCTTCGTTCAGCGCATCCACTTGGGCGCGTTTGGCGTCCATGACAAGTGACAGCACGTCCGTCCAGACGCCGACCAGCTCGCGGATGCTCGGGTCACGTTCTTCGTCCTGAAGCGCGCGGGACAAGGCGCCGTACTTTTCGTCGAGCTCATTGAATCGCCGTCCGAGACGGTCCCGGATCACCTGTTGCACGCCGACATATTGTTCCACTTGCCGGGCCGTCATGCGACGGTCGGCGGGTGGGCTATAGGCGCGCTGATCCGCAATCTGTTCATTGAGTTCGGATATTTGGGCCAAATCCTCGTATACCGCGCGGAATTTGGAAGTGATGTAGTAGGTGCCGATACCCAGCACCAAGACCATGAGACCGGCGATTACCGCGCAACCAATAGCGACCTTCTTCATGACATGCCCCTTTCGTTTGATTCTACGACCCGCATAGCCGGAAAGTGTGACGCTACCCGGGCCCGGTCGGCGTCCAGAAACAACAGCTTCAAATTCGGTCCGGCATCCATGGTGAAGTATAGGGGCAGCCCGTCGTTGCGTAAACGCCAGATCGCGCGCATGGCGTGCACGCTCTCGGGAAGCCAGTAACAGAGCGGCGGCCACGCGGAGAACATGGTGGCGTGCATAGAGAGCGCGTTGGATTCCGCCGCGCGCCCCAATCGCTCGAAATCGCGCTCCTTGATGGCGGTATGCAGGTCCAGCAAATCGTCGGCGACTTTCTCCGGCCAAGCCGAATACAGCGCGCTTGTTTCCACCGTATTCTTCATGCCCGCGCGGGAACCGACCGCCTTCTCCGCAGTGGACAACTCCAACAAGCCCAGCCGCAGGTCCGGCCACTCCGCCTGGAGCGGTTCCGCGTAACTGTCCATGCCGTCCGGACGCGAGCCGGCGTGCCACTCCACGAAACCCTGAAAAATGGAACGGCACGCGCTGCCACTGCCCAGACGCGCCAGAATCGAGAGGGCCGTGCGATCCAGTTCCCAGCCGTAGAGATCGTTCAGCGCCAGGACCAACGCCGCGAATCCGGATGCGGACGAGGCCAGACCCGCGGCGACCGGCACGCTGCTCTCTGTGCGCACATCGAACCCATGATTCTCCCGAAATAGATCGAGATAGGCCGATAACCGTTTTGCAAAGGGCGAATCCGGCGGAAGTTCGCGTCCGTCCAGTTGCACGCGATCCGGACCGTCGCAGGCGGACACCTCCGTGTGGGCGCCCAAGGAACCCAGGGACAGGGAGAGGCTGGACGTGACGGGTAGATTCAATTCCTCGTCCCGTTTGCCCCAATACTTGCAGAGCGCGATATTCGCCGGCGCGTAGGCCGCGCCCTGCGCGCCGGGTTCACGGGAACGCCCGGCCAACAATTGACGAATGATATCAGACTTATTCAACGCGCACTCCTTCCGTACTCATCGTACAGGGAATCTGTTCGAAAGGGAGTTCCCATGTGTCGACCCAGCCCAAGCCGACGGCGCAATCGCCCAAGCCCGACCCGGACGTTTTAGCGCCGAGAATATTCGGTTCTTCCCGCAAGGCGGACACAATTCGGTCCAGGTTTTCGTCATTCACGCCAAGGGCTTCCATCAACGTGTGGTTCTGATTCATGAGCCGTCCTACGGCGGGCCAGTCATCGCGACAGATCGCGTCCACGGCGTCGCGTACGCACTCGTCGATTTCAAAAAAGAAGCCCTTGAAAAGGGCGGGCCGTTGTTGTCGGTCCGCTTCCACCCGGGCGATGACCTCGCTTGTCGGGGTCTTGTAGCCGGTGTAGATGACCGCAATGGGATGAACGGCGGGAAGTGGTTCGATTCGTCGCGGCTCGGCACGATAGTCCACAATGCCTCCGAATATACTGGCCGCTGCGTCCGCGCCGGATCCGCGTCCTTGCACCGTGCGGATGATGTCCACGGCGCGCTGGTGCAGCGCAAACGGGTCGTTCTCACGTCCCAGCCACGCGTCCAGCGCCGCAAGCAGCGCTACGGTAACAGCGGCGGAGGAACCAAACCCGATCTGGTCGGAGAAATCGGAGGTAATCTCAATATCCGCCCCGGCCGGAAGCGTGTCGGCGAACGATCGTACGGCGGCCCAGACGAAGGCAAACGGCTTGCGGATCTCGATTTTGTCGAGGGCGGCCTGATCCTTGCCCAACGCGGATTGGATGCAGACCATACGATCCGGTCGCGGGGCGACGGTGACGCGCATAAACCGGTCCACTGCACAGGCCAGCGCGCGTTTACCGTGCAATACCGCGTGCTCGCCCATCAGCATCAGGCTCCCGGGCGCCGAGGCCCGCCAACGCTTGCTTGTAGATGCGGACATACGGCCAATATTGCGCGAATCGGCGGGTGGGTCGAATCTATTTTGCGAGGGCATGGATTCCGGGACGAACCGAGACGGTTCGCCCCACCAACAAGAAACCTATGCGCTTACCCCGCGTCGGCGCGGGGCCGTGGGAGTCGAACGTTGAGTCTGCAACAACGTAAAGCAAGAAAGGGAGCCCCTTTTGAGCCAGAAGAGGAAATATTCCTGTGCTTGCTCCGGGCGGGCTCATTTCTCGCTCGTTGTGCAGCGTGTCGGAATCAGCCTTGCGTTCCCACGACACAAGGTCGTGGGGGCGCACAAGATACGACAAGGGCACCCCTACACGGTGAGAAATGCGGGTTAGGCCCGGGACACCCAAATCAGCAATAAATCAAAATTCAACCATTGAAGTTCAACAGCTTACGCAACCCCCGTTTCGGAATGTTGAACTCAACAAGAAACCTATGCGCTTGCGTCGGGCGAGGCGTATCGCCGAGCCGTTTCCAGTCGCCATCGGGCTTGTTGAGCGGGCTGTGCGCCGATTGACTATCGGCGCTACAATAGACTTCGGAATAGAACAAGCCCCGCTCCGCATGCGCGGAACGGGGCTTGCATTGACTTATACTGATTTGGTGGATCTTAATCCGCGAGCAGCCGGATGCGGATCACCATGCCGTCGGTATTCGCCGTGATCGTCACGTTCCCATTATCGACCGAGTAATCTGGGCCTTCAGTCAACTCATCCCAGTCGAAGCCGCCATCAACGATCTCGAGGAACGCGCCCTCAACGGCCACGAGTGTGTAGCCATCCGGCACGCTGAATGAGATCTCGCCGGCGGCCGGATCAAAGACGATGTCTTCCATACCCGGTCCGACGGGCTCGGGTGTTCCCGGCGTGACATCCAGCTTGTTGAAGAAGATATCATTCCCGCTTCCGCCGCTGCCGGCGACGCTGAAGAAGCGAATCGCGCCAAGGGTTTCTCCGACAATCGTGCCGTTTTCATCCGGACTGCTCGGATGGATACCGGACACTTCCCAATGCAGGTCCGTCCCGTCCTGGGTAAATGTGAAAGTCAGCACCTCGCCGTTCTCGCGCTCATCAAACCAGTCCGTCGGCGCGTTGGTTACACCATTGAAGTCATATCCGGCGGGACTGATCGTCAGGAACGCGAATTCGTCAAGGCCTGCGTCATGCAGGGTCACCCCGCGCACGCCGTCATCGTTTCGGAACGAGTATTCGAACGTCAGCACCGCTCCGTCGCCCCATACGCCGTCCTCGATCGGACGAATCGCGACCGTGGCATTGGCGCCGTTCGTGTTCCACATTCCAAACGACCGGCCGGCGGTATCGATATCCGTCGTTCGCGCCCCGCCTTCCGTGGAGGAACCCAGGAAGAAACCGCCATCGCCTTCCACGAGAATCCACGGGTCGAAGTGCGTTCCGCCGTTGGAACCATCGATCCACGGGAAGGTCACATCGTCGTAGTTCGACGCGTCATCCGAATAAGGACTCGGCGCGGGCGGCTCGGTCACCGTTACGACAAACGGCGCGCTCTCCGCGTCGAAGTTCGACGCGATCAGCGCGGTCTGGCCAAGGCCCACGGCCACGGCGTCAAACGTCACGGTATTCTCTTCGGAATCGAACTCAACGTTGGCCGGCACCGTCATCGCCGCTGTGTTCGTGCTCTCTAACTCCACGAAGTCCGCCACCGCGCCGACGCGGGTCAAGGTGTACGTATTCGTGGTCCCTTCGAGCACCGATGATGGTCCCGAGATGAACAGCAGAGGATCGGTACTTTCCGTGACCTCGAATCGATTGGCATAGAAGTTGCCAT
>SKZA01000013.1 GCA_007127595.1 Kiritimatiellia bacterium | reverse complement strand
TCGGATCTTTCGTTCTGGCTGGAGCCTGAACAGGAGCGAACGAAGACGTGAACGTCCCAGATTCGCTCTATACAGGCTCGTGTAGGCTGATGCTGAATTCCTTTCCGATTGAACTTGTCGCCCCCCACGGCACAAGGCCGTGGGGACGCGGCCTCTTTAAGTTGACGCGTATGCGCTCAGAGCGGGGTCATGGGGGCGCACGGATACGACATAGACACCCATGAGTGGTGAGAAGTGCGGGCCTCTAGTGGGCCGGCGCAGGTTGGTCCAGCGCCGCGCGCACGGCCTTGCCCAGTGTTTCCATTGTGTACGGCTTCCGCACATAGCTGTGGGCGCCGAGACGTTGGGCTTCATGGACGCGCTCGGTTTCAGCATAGCCGCTGATAAGTATGCAGCGTTGTTTCGGGGCGACTTTCAGAATCTCTTTATAGGTGTCCAGGCCGTCGGGGCCGTCCTGAATGATCATGTCGAGAACCACCAAGTCATAGGTGTTGGATTGCATCGCCGATAGCGCGTCATCCTGTCCGCTGACCGCATGCACACGGTAGCCGAGATTGGACAGAATACGGTGCGCCAACTCCCGTTGCTCCGCCACGTCGTCTACGACGAGTAGGCGTTCCTTGCCGTCCAAGCGCGCGTCGGTAGTGGCGTCCGTTTGATCCGTACTTCCTTCCGCGCATACGGGCATGTACAACGTGAACGTGGAGCCTTTGCCGGGCGTACTTTCCAGATCGACGGCGCCCTGCATGTCCTTGACGATCCCGTAGACGATGGACAGTCCCAGGCCCGTACCTTTTCCGCCGGGGCCCTTGTGGGTATAGAACGGTTCGAATACACGTTCGAGTTCCTGTTGCGCAATCCCGCATCCGGTATCCTGTACGCGCAATACGACATGTGCGCCCCCGGCTAGGGTGTCGAATCGGCCCACGGCGCCCTCTGCGAATTCGCAATTCGTAGAGACTGAAATCCGCCCTCGGCCGGAGATCGCTTCAAACGCGTTTTGCACCAGGTTCATGATCAACTGCAGCAGGTGGGCGGCGGACCCGCGTACGCGCGGAATGTCCGGGTCCAGTCGGACGGCGACGTCCACCAGCGGATGTCGTTCGCGCAACGTGCGGTACGCTGGTCCGCCCATGTACGAGCGAATGACATGATTCACGTTCACGGGTTCTTGGGGGGCGTTGCTGCGTCGTGAAAGGGTGAGCAGATCCTGGATAATGTCGGATGCGCGCAGGGCGGAATCGCGCATGGCGCGCAATTCCTCGTTTGCCGGGTGATCCGTCGGCAGTTTTTGTCCAATGAGGTCGGGATAACCGACCAGCGGACCCAACAGGTTGTTCAAGTCATGTGCAACGCCGCCAGCCAGCACGCCGATGGCTTCCATGCGTTCAGCGCGCATCAGACGGTCTTGTACCTCCTTTTCGCGCTCCTCGATCTGTTTCGTGTCGGTGATGTCGATCATGACGCCGTGCGTGTAGCGAGGGGTTCCACTTTCATCCCGCATGTAGACCCCGTGATTGCGGAGCCAACGATACTGCCCTTTCTTCGTACGCGTCCGGTATTCAAGAAAGAACGGCGCGCCCGTCTCGTTGTTGCGCAGAACCTCTTCACGGACGCGGTCGCAGTCTTCCGGGTGGATGCACTGATGCCAGAATTCCGGATCGCTCAACCATTCCTCGGGGGTGTAACCCAATAGAAACTCGACCTGCGGGCTGATAAAGGTGGTCTGCGGATTATCGCCGAGTTCGACCGCATAACTGATGGCCGGCACTTTTTCGACCAAGGTCCGGTACTTCACCTCCGCATACTGCAATTGTTCCAGCATCTGCTTGTTGTCAGTGATGTCCTCACAGATAATGTGGTAGACCATGCCGCCGTCCGGGTGAGGGGCGGGGCGAACCGTTTCCCGCACCCATAACGTGGAGCCGTCTTTTCGTTTTTTTCGGAACTCCCATTGCGCGATACGGTCGGGTTGGTTTCGGCACTGAGCGATCTGCTCGCGGACACGATCCCGGTCTTCTTCCACAAATATGCCGAGGACATCGGTTTGGAGCAGCTCCTCCCGGGCATACCCGAGCGTATCGGCGCCCGCCTGGTTAACGGTGAGGATCCTGCCGGCATCGTCAACCACGAAGTACATCAACGGCAGCACGTCAAAGAGGGCTTGATATTCCGATGAGTCTGTAAAATTCATTCGTCGTTCATTGGGCACACGTAACACGAGTAGTCTGACTGGCGTGGTGTCCCGGAAGTAACCGCACGTTGGAGGGTCACGCTTCCGCGTGACCCCGACGCGCAGAAGCGCGTCCCTCCAAGAAGAATAAGCAACGGTAGACGCTCATGAATAATACAAAGGAACTTCCGGGACACCACACTAGTCTCTACTTTATGTCTACACGATGGTAATGCGCATGGAAAGCGTTATCGGCGCCTCTGCCCGGATCGTTTTGAACGGCCGGCCCCGTGCTCTCGAATCCGGTCCTGACAAGCGTCGACCTATCGTAGTAAGGTGCGAGTGTTTCGTGGGCGATGACGGGGCATCATCCGGTGGCAGGCGCATCTAGAGTATTGACGATGGTTTGTAGGGCCGCCGTAAGGCGGTTCTTCCCGCGTGAGCCGGTCGAACCATCGCCTGACGGCGACCCTTACAAACAAACCTGTGATTAGACATACAATTTCAGTACGTATGCCGCGGGGCATCATCCGAGTAGTGGCGGGAGGATAAGGCGATGGTTCGGGAATTGATAAAGGGCGGCATTCTGATTCTGGTCCTGTTGACCGGCTTGGTGTTGCAGAAATTGGGCTTCATTGATTTATCCGGTGTAGTGGCCGTCGTAAAGGACCAAGCCGGTCAATGGTGGGCGCCGGTTCTTCTGGTGGGCTTGATGGTGGTGCTCTTTGCATTTGCCTTGCCCGGGTCGACGCTGATGCTTGCCGCCGGCGTGATGTACGAGCCGTGGCTGGCCACGACATGGACCGTGATCGGCGGCACGGGCGGCGCGCTGGCGGCCTATGTCGTCGTTCGCTATCTTTCAGCCCACTGGGTGCGCGCCTATTCGGAATCGTCCTTGTATCGCGTGATGAAGGATCACGCCGGCTTCCTGATGTTGACGGCCTTGCGTATCCTGCCGGGTTTCCCCCATTCGGTCATCAATTACAGCGCCGGGCTGTTGCGCCTGCCGCTGCGTTCCTTTATCGCCAGTACGATGGTGGGGTATGCGGTAAAGGGCTTTGTCTACACGTCGGCCGTCTATCATGCCACCCATATCGAATCGGAGGCGGACGCGTTCCTGATCGAACCGTCGATCCAGGACGCCCAGACCGACGAGACGCCAGTCGGGTCGGACACAGACAGTGAAGCGGTCGACGACTCGACGATCGACGACATCGTCTCGGACGATCGCAGCCAGCCGGTCAAGGACATGCTCTCCGGCGAGTCCGATTCCATCCCCGGCCTCGACGACGAGGACGAAGACGAAGACGAGGAAGATGACGGG
>SKZA01000200.1 GCA_007127595.1 Kiritimatiellia bacterium | reverse complement strand
TTTCTCCGTTGTGTCGCGTGGTTGCTTCTCAGCGGGGGAGGATGCCATCTTTCAATCGGCAATCGAAAATCGAAAATCTTAAATTTGGTTGCGGCTACGCCGCGCTGCGAAATCCGTGGTTCCTTCTTCTTCTTCTTCTTCGTGTCCGTTCGTGGTGTGCTCATTTCCCCGCCATTGACCAGATCTTCAAGAAAATCGTGAGATTCCCTTGATCCCTGCGGCCTGCACCCTCATGGTGGGGTAGTGAAATCGCTGAGAGGAAGGGATATGAAGGTATTAATTCGAGGGGCGGTCATGCTCGCCGGCATCGTGTGGGTTGCGAGCGCGCACGCGTCGCTCATCCCCCCAATCGCGGCCGAAGGGTATGTCCAGTTCGATGTAACGTGGTCCGGGCCGCCCCCGTCCAGTAGTGAAAGTTTCTCGACGGGGTTAGACTTGCGTGCGAGTCACCTTGAAACGCCGTCCGGTTTTGGACCCAATTCGACCGAGCGCCGCACCGTCTTGGAGTATGATCTATCCCAATTCGACGATGCTACGGGTCTCTTCGCTACGCTGGTGCTTGAAATCGATGACTTTGAAGCCCAGGCCGATGATACGTTCGGGTTCACGGTGTATTGGTACGAGGGGGACGGGGCGCTGACAACGAGCGACTACGATGTGACAGCGAATCATGTGGAGGTCTTCGATATTTCCACGACGGGACCGAACATGCCCGGCCAGTTCTCTTTTGATGTGACGGCGCCGTTTCAACAGGCTGTAGCGGATGAGATGACCTACATCGGATTCCTAGGGGTTGTCGAAGCCTCCGACGTTGCAACCGTTCCGACGTCGATCGACTTTTCATCGGCCACCATGACCGTGATTCCCGAGCCCGGCAGTGCGGCCATGCTCGCCCTCGGAGCACTGTACCTGCTGCTTCGTCGCCGAGCCTCCGCTAAGCATCGCCACACTTAACCGGATACACTTAGTCGACCCGCTTTGTCCGATCTGGTTGCCGAGTCCCAGCCCTTATTCGTTTTCCCCTCCGTGGAGAGGTGACGGCCTCCAAAGCGCAACGCATGGCTACCGGCGTAGAGTCTCATTATGAAAAACATATGTGTGACATAATGGGAATCATGGCTATATTCACTCATATAAAAACGATATCCGTTCGAGAAATGCAGGCTCATTGGGCGGAAATTGAGCGGCAGGTGCAACGCGGAGAAACCTTCGAGGTGCTGAATCCAGGCAAGCCGGCCGCCCGAATTATTCCCGCCGGTCCCCGTCGGGTTGTCGCTTGGGAGAATCATCTGGTCACGGCGGTCAGGCGTGGATGCGGTGCAGGCTGACCGGGAGGGGCGCTGGTGATCGATCTCGATACCAGCGCATTCATCAAGCTTTATATTCTCGAAGCTGAATCCGAGTCGTTGCAGAGTCTCATCGCCACTCAGGATCATCCCCTTCCCGTGTGGGATATACTCGAGGCGGAATTCTGCAATGCGATGCGCCTCAAAGTATTCTGGGGTGAGTTGAAGGAAGCGCAAGCGGCCGAACAAATCGAGCACTACGAGCGGCGTAAAAGCGCTGGCCAATATTTCACGCCCGATGTGTCGCGGCCAGCGGTCATGACTTCCTTCCATGCACTTTCCCGCGAGACGTCCCGTCTCGGATGCCGCACCATGGATATCCTGCACGTGGCTTTCGCACTCCAGATCACACCTCAAACCTTTGTCACGTATGACGAGCGTCAGCGTGGCCTGGCCGAACACGCGGGCCTGCGCATCTGGCACGGCGAAACGGCATAACCGGAAGGCGGAGATCAGAGGTCGGAGGTCTGAAGCGGAAACCAAAGACATCTTCACCACGGAGGGCGCGGAGATCACGGAGGGAAGATGGTTTGGAACCTTGTTCGCTCCGACTGCTCCGTGTACTCCAGCGAAGCGGGTGGTGAATTGAATGCCAGAGCAAGACGTGCTCGAAAGACGAGAATATGACGGGTTGACGTGGGCATTTTCATTTGAACCGCAGTTCGCAGAGGCTGGGGCGAGACCAGCCTGTCAATCGTCTATAGTGGATTGCGTCAACCTCACCCCCAAAACATACCTTTGCGGTCTTTGCGACCTTCGCGGCCTTTGCGTTTAAATCTTCCTCTTCATGCAATATACGGGCTGGGGTGGCATTCGGCGCGGGTGGTGTCAGTCCGTGATGTGCCAGTTGCCCCGGCGCAGGGCGTTGCGGCCGTAGCGTTCCCGTAACGCATCCACGGCCCGGTCCAGCCGTTCGTTCCGTTCACGATCTTTTTTCGCGGCCTTCTCGTCGTCGAACAGGTCGGGTTGCGGATTGTCTTCCGCGGTATCCGCGAAGTGGCTGACACCGAACCCGATCAAACGTATCGCTTGCCGTATCGCCTGTTTCTCGAGCAGCGCCAGCGCGTGGCGAAGCAAATCCCGATCGCTGGCGATCGGGGGCGACACCGTTTCCTGGCGCGTATGGGTTTTGAAATCGGCGTAGCGGAATTTAATGGTGAGGCAGCGGGCATAACGTTCCGACTTGCGCAGGCGATGCCCGACCTGTTCAGTCAGTTCGAGCAGGACCTGCCTCAAAACTTCTTCGGAGCTGCAGTCTTCATCAAACGTGTGTTCCCGCGAAATGCTCTTATCTTCCGTTTCGGTTTCCACGGGACGGTCGTCGAGCCCGTGTGCAAGCGCCCATAAATGTTCGCCCGCCGCCTTCGAGCCGAGTATCCGTTGCAACTCCTGCAAGGAACGGCGTTGCACGTCACCGATCGTGAAGAGCTGGTGCCCGGCCAGGCGTCGCGCGGTGACCTTGCCCACGCCCCAGATACGGCGTACCGGAAGCGGCGCCAGGAAGCGCACAATGTCGTCCGGCTGTTCCGGCACGCGACACAGGCCGTTGGGTTTGTTCAGGTCGCTGGCCAGCTTGGCGAGAAATTTGTTCGATGCAATCCCGATGGAGCAGGGGAGTCCGAGCGTATCCGCAATGCGGGCTTTCAAGGAGCGGGCCAGTTCCTCGGCGTTTGGCCGGCGATGCATCACCCCGGTCACATCCAGAAAGGCCTCGTCGAGGGACAGCGGTTCAATGATCGGCGTGACTTGTTCGAAGACCTCGTGCAACTGTTCCGACACCTTGATGTAATGCGCCATGCGCACAGGCAGAAAGACGCCATCCGGACAGAGTTTGCCGGCCGTGCGCGACGGCATCGCGGAATGGACGCCGAATTTGCGCGCTTCATACGAGGCCGCCGATACGACACCGCGCTTGTCGGGCGATGAGCCGATGATCACGGGGCGTCCTTTCAGTGAAGGGTCGTCCCGCTGCTCGATGGAGGCATAGAACGCGTCCATATCCACATGCAGGATCGTGCGCATGGAGTCGAATTTAGCATATCGCCCGTCCGAGGGGAGGTGGAATCGTAGTGATCAAACGCTTGCCGCAAAAATGCCGAGCCGGGGCTCGGCGTACCCACAGGGCAGACGTATCTAAATCCTATGTCTAATCA
>SKZA01000325.1 GCA_007127595.1 Kiritimatiellia bacterium | reverse complement strand
GAGAATGCGCTCGAGTACATACAGCGGCAGAGCTTCCCCCAGCCATTGCTCGCGCGACTGGCCGAAGAGACTGGCAAGCCTTTTGCCTGCGAGGCGGACTGGAAGCAGCAGTGAGCGCTTTCACGGTATTTGATGTTACATCTTGCGGGTTATTTGATGGGGCTCTGACTGGTTGATCTGCTTTTGACACGCGGTGGATTTTTTTGGGCATAGGAAGCAACGACCTCTTGGCGGGGATAAGATGCGGGGAGCCGGTGTATGGCCGAACTCCCCGCTGGCGCCGTAGCGTCGTTGCTTTCCGGTTATCCCTGGGCGGGTTGCGTCCCCGCAGCGCCCGCTTGCGTTTCACCGGGAAAGAGGTCGAGCTGAAGAAAGGTTGTTGCGTTTTGTGTGCGTCGTTTCCCGTTTCCGTTTCCGGTGCGGGCCAGGGGTGTAGGCGGAACGGGAAAGGGCTCGGCAAGGATATAGCCTTTGGCGTTTCGCTTGAGGCGTCCCTGTTTTTGCATCTGGGTGAGCGTCCGGGTCAGGGTGGCGGCGCGTACGCGGCAGTGCTGGCGCAAGTGGGCATGTTTCAGGGGATGGTTGGCCTTGCGCAGTAGATCGAGGATGCGTTCTTCGATGGTTTGTTGCGCGGGGGGTGCTTCGGATGGCTGCTTTTCGATGATGGCCAGGGCGAGGGAGGGACTTCGGTCGAGGAGGTGGAGATGGACATCCGGGGCTTCCGGTGCGGCGCGGTGTTCGATGGTAAGCTGTAGCCGGTTCTTGTTGCGTCGCAGGTAGAGGTTGGAGTCGCCCCATCCATGCAGGTCGGATGATCCGCGCAGGGCTTGTCCGGGCCGTTCGTTTCCGGCGCGCTTGCGAACATGATGCACGAGCAGGACGGCGAGGCTGAACTCGCGCTGGAGTTCGCGCAGGTAGCCGAGCAGGGGGGCGATTTCCCTGGAGGCGTTTTCGTCGGCGCGGTGGAGGCGGATGAAGGGATCGAGCACGAGCAGTACGGGTTTGATTGCATCGATGGTGTTTCGAAGTTGTTCGCGGTCCTGGGGCAGGTCGAGCAGCACCCGGGGGGCTGTGATGATGTAGAGGGGCAAGTGCTCCAGACAGGTCTGCGCGGCGGCACAGATGCCCTGTAGCCGCGTGCGCACCGTGGCGTGGGCGTCCTCGGCGGGGAAAACGAGCACGGGGCCGCTGCGCCGCACGGGATAGCGGCGCAAACAGGGTTTGGCGGCGGCGACGCTGACGGCCATATCCAGGGCGAGGAAGCTCTTGCAGCATTTGGGCTCGCCGCCCAGGATGCCGACGGCTTGTTCGCCCCACAGCTCCTCGATGAGCCACGGGGTCGGGGCCTGGCTCGGGGCCAGGTCGCAGGCTTTGCACAGGGATAATGCATTCAAGGGTTTTTCCTTTTTCTGCGGGCAGTGGGTGACACAAAGACTTCAAAAAAGAGGTCCTCGGTAATGTTTTCCGCCTCCCGCTGCATGGCGTTTTGCAACAGGTCGTTGGCCATGTTCATCAGTACCCGGTAGTTGCCCAGGGCGTGTTCGCACAGGCTGGCGATGACCTGCTGGCTCATCAGGCGGGGATTGCCCGCCTGCGCCAGAAGGCGGCGTAGCGTCTCGGCCAGTTCGGACGGGGGGAGGGCCTCGAGGCGCAGGCGTGAGCGGATACGGCTGGCCAGGGGCAACAGGTCCGGGCTTTGAAGCTGGCCCGACAGCCTGTCGTCCCCGGCTAGCACCACGGTCAGGATGCTGCTGCTGTCCAGCCCGGCGCTGGTCAGCAGGCGCAGCTCGCCCAGGGTCGTCGGGCTCATTTCCTGGGCTTCGTCAATGAGCAGCAAGGGGCGGTAGAGGGTGGTTTCCATGTGGGCCACCCATTTGCGGCGCAGCGCCTTGGCCCCTCCCCAGCGGTTGCAGGGGGTCAGCGCAACATCGAACAGTTCGCCCATTTCGCGGTAGAAGTCGCAGACCGTGGCCTGCGGGCGCGTCAGTACGGCCAGCTTGACATCGGGCTTGTTTTGCAGGCGGTGGGCCAGGATGCGCAGGATCACGCTCTTGCCGGTTCCCGGCGCACCGCTGACCAGGGCGAAGCCGCCTTCGGCCATTTGCTGTTCGATCCGCCAGAGGAAGTGCTCCGCCTGCGGACTGACGCGGAAGGCCGAGGCCGGGGCCTCCTGGCTGAACGGACTGTATTTCAGGCTGTATAATGCGCGAAGGTTGTTACTCATGCTCTTGCTCCTTGTTCTCGTGGTTGTTTTGTTGAGGCAGATAGGCGGGAGGGAGACCGGTGGCCGCGTAGTCGGCGACCAGCTTGCGAAGCAGCGGGGCCATCTGGCCGGAGGGGGGGATAACGGAGGGCACGGGGCCGCTGGCGGGAGTCTCCTTGACGCGGCGCTTGCCCTCGGCATTCTTATGCTTGTCCAGTGGGAAGATGCGCGTCAGGATACGCCCTTCCCGCTTGTCGGCCAGGTACACCCGCGAAAGGTTCCACGAGGCGAAACGCACACAAAGACGCTCCATCTGGCGGTAGCGCGAAGGAATCTCGTAGCGCTGTCCCATCAGGCTGATGGTCCCGTCGCTGAGGCGTTGCTTACGCATCTGCGAGGCCGTAAAGACCTGCTCCAGCTCATCCCAGCACGGGCAGCGTCGCGCCAGGCTCCTGGCGGTGGTGAACACCTCCACCGGCTTCTGCTTGATCTCGGAGTGCACCTTGCGGTTGTACTCCATCTGCACCCAAGCCAACGTTGCCTCGTTGAGCAACCCCAGTGTAATGTCCTGTGCCCCCCGGATCATCGCCAGCAAACGGCCCTCCACAGGTCCCCAGAAGGATTCCTGCTTGCCGTTCTGATGCGGGCTGTACGGCAAGGTCCGCTCATGCACGATCCCCAGACGCGCAAGCCCCTCCGTCGTTTCATGCGCGATCATCGGCGAGCCGTTGTCGCTCATCAGTGCGCGCGGCATATCCCCCTTCTGGAAGGCCTGCATCAACCCGTGCACCAGATGTTGCGCCGTCTCTTCCAGATACCACTGGGCATGGACGCAAAAGCGCGAGCAGTCATCCAGGATCCCCAGCAACACCGGATAGACCCACTGTCCATCCTCCAGCAACACCGGCACCGAGCCATGATGAAAATCCAGATGCCAAAGCGCGTTGACCTGCCTGCTTTCGTAGGAACGGACCTCCAACTGCTCGAAGCGCGCCTGCGCCGCGCGCGCCCCCGCCGTATCCCGCCCCCCGCCCGGACGTCGGCGCTTCACCAGCCCATGCGCCTTCATGTACCGGTAGACTGACTCATAGCACGGGCATTTCCCAAGCCCCTTCTCGTCCGCCACCACCGCCAGATTATCCGCATGCAGCAGATAGCTCCACTCCGGATGCTCCGCGTACTGCTCGCGCAACGCTTGCGCCAGAGCCGCACTCATGCTCTTGTGCGTGCCGCAGTCCTCTCGCACCTTGCGCGAAAGTTCCGCCACCGGATTCTCCCGTGCCGCGAGCGCCTGGTAGTACCACCGCTCAATCGT
>SKZA01000136.1 GCA_007127595.1 Kiritimatiellia bacterium | reverse complement strand
TTCTCTTTTTGATACGAGTGGAAGAATTCCTGAGCGGTGGGTACTCAAAGCTCGATGTTCAGCAGGAATGTTTCCAATTTCTAATGAAGAACAACGCACTGGGTAGGCTTGACTCAAAGTTCCGATTTCGACCGTCCCGGCCTTTGCGAGCTTCTGTTCAAAGGAAGTCTGCCGACATGGGATAACTTTTAAAACGCGCCGAAGAAGATGCTGGTGAAGGTCGTAATCGGCGCGGTCTCGCGGAAGTCGTCTATAGCGGCGCGGATTTCGTGCAACAATAATTTGGCTTCCTCATACAGCTCGTCCTCTGTCACGAGTTTGCCCATCGTGCCTTCGCCGTGCTGGATCTTTTCCGTGATCTCGCGCAAGGACGCCGCCGTGGCGGCAATATCGTCATACAACGCATCATCCTCCGACATCAGTCGGCCCAGCATGCCTTTACCTTCCGCCAGGCGGGTCGTGACATCCGCCAGATTCTTGTAAATTGTATCGTCATGGATCAACGCGCCGAGCGTACCCTCGCCACGTTCCAGGATACCGGACACTTCGCGCAGGTTCGCCGTGATATCCTCGAGGTTGTTGTACACCGTCTCATCGACAAGCAAACGGCCGATGGTGCCCCTGCCCTCCGTCAGGTCTTCGGTCAATTGACTCAAGTTGGCCATGGTCTTTTCGATGTTGTACAGGATCTGGCCTTCTTCCATCGAATCGCGAATGGCCTTGATTGCGCTCGTGGCTTCATCCATCAGGTCCACCGGTTCCGTGCCCCGTAAGACGGTGTCCTCCGGGATCTTCGGCGCATCCAGCGGACCCTCATAGATGGACAAGTACTGTCCGCCCAACACGGAAGACGGCTTGATTTCGACTCTGTATCCCTCGCGTAACTGGGCGGGTTGCTGCAAAGTCGCCACCACCCGCACGCCGTCCGTTTCGACAGTGAGCGATTTCACGCGCCCGACGAGTACCCCGCGCATGAACACG
Organism: Kiritimatiellia bacterium; assembly: GCA_007127595.1. Classification (GTDB taxonomy): domain Bacteria; phylum Verrucomicrobiota; class Kiritimatiellia; order SLAD01; family SLAD01; genus SKZA01. The sequence continues at coordinate 2,540 of SKZA01000136.1, read as the reverse complement.
TTGTCGCCCTGCCGAAGTCCCTGCACATGATCAAAGCGCGTCTCCACATGATAACGCGGCTGCAGAATATTCTCGTAACTAAGAATGATGGTGAAGAAACCGAGGGCGAGTAGGATCATGAACATGAAGGCCCCAACGACCACTTCCATCGACATTTCTTTGAGCTGACTTCTTTTCATGACCGGTTGCCATCCTCCCAATCGCCCTTTGTCGTAATATACTGCGCTTCCAGAAACCCCTGTACAAACTTATTCTGCGACTTCACAAACTCTTCCGGCGGACTCACTTCAACGATCTTCCCGTCATGTAACATGGCGATTCGCGAACCGATCGCCAAGGCGCTGTGCAAATCATGCGTCACCACCACGCTGGTTACCCCGAGCTCCGTTCGCAAGCGGTCGATCAAGCGATCAATCGTGCGGGAAGTCACCGGGTCCAAACCGGACGTCGGCTCGTCGTAGAGGATGATTTCCGGATCGTTAATGATCGCCCGGGCGAGCCCTACCCGTTTGCGCATACCGCCGGACAGTTCTCCGGGGTGCTTTTCGAATGCGTCGCCGAGATTCACCATCTCCAGCTTTTCACGGACCCGCTTATCGATTTCCTCGTCGCTCAAATCCGTCTTCATGCGCAACGGCAGACCGATATTGTCCGCCACGTTCAGCCACTGCATGAGCGCCGCGCCCTGAAACAAAAAGCCGAACCGATTCCGAATCTCGTCCAGCTTCGTGCCGCGCGCCGTGCTGACACAATCGTCACCGATCAGAACCCGCCCCTGGTCCGGGGTCAACAGGCGCACCATATGCTTCAAGCTCACGCTCTTTCCGGCGCCGGACGCGCCGACGATGACAAACGTCTCGTTTGCCCGAATCTCGTAATCGATTTCATCCAGCACAACCTTTCCGCCGAGCCTTTTAGAAACGTTTTCGAAGCGGATCATTGGTAGAACAACCTCGTAACCATGTAACCGACCGTCAAGATAACCAGGAAGGATACAACCACCGTGCGGCGCGTCGAAAGACCGACGCCCACGGCGCCCTGCGTCGTCGCAAAGCCCTGATGACAAGCGACGGTGGCGATGATGATGCCGAAGAGAACGGACTTCAACAGCCCGACATAGAGATCCTTGTTTTCGGCAAATTGCGTGGCGTTATCCATATAGGCCGTAATGGATACCCCAAGCTGCGTCTGGCCCACGATCGCGCCTCCAACAATGCCGATGATATTCGTGTAAATCGTGACCAAAGGCATCATGGTGATCATGGCCACCAGACGCGGTGTAACAAGGTAGCGAACCGGCCGAATGGACATGACTTCCAGGGCCGAAATCTCCTCGGACACCGTCATGGTCCCGATTTGCGCGGCCATGGCCGATCCGACGCTGGCGGCAATGATCAGGCCCGTCATGAACGGACCCATTTCACGCAGCATGACGACGGTTACCGCCGAACCGATATAGACTTCCTGCCCGTAGCGACGCAATTCAAGCCCCGTCTGCAAGGCCAGAATCATGCCCGTAAACAGACCGACCACTGTGATGACGCCAAGGCTTTTGATCCCTGTCAGGAATTGCTGGTGCAGGACATCATGACGGTGTTTACGGGAGACCATAAACGGGATATCGCGGAACGCCTCGATCAACATGAGCATGGCGATGCCGACATTGCGACATAACAGGATCAAGTTGCGTCCGAGCAAGCCGAAGAAGTTGGCGGGCTTCTCGAAATATTCTGGTTCACGCGTGATTATGGTTCGTCTTCCTCCAGTTGTCCCCAACGAAGCAGGTACAACAGTTGATAGCGCCTGTTTGTACCGTGCCGCTCGTACCCGATCAACCCTTTCAACAGCGACCAGCGCCGCCGCTCATCCTCCCCGCGATCATCGCGGGTCCGATTGAAGAGCGGGAAGATCGACGTATAGGACTTGTCCTCGCCACGTGTCTGCCGGCGATACATACCCCACAGGATTTCGGTATCCGACGATTCTTCGTAGCGCACATTACTGATGAGCGTCCAGAACGGCGCATAATTACGCTCTATCGAGGGGGTGTGACGCAGGGGCCACAAATCCAGCATGCGAAAACGGGTTTCTTCGCCTTCGCGGATATAGGATACCAAGGGCCAGATCTTCTGATAATTCGCCGCCATTTCCCCGCGCGGCACGGGCGCGTCCGGGTCGGGAGGCGGCATGGCCCGTTCCCGTTCCACATCGGAGTAATAGAACGGAAGAAGATAGAAACGATTGGCAACCGTGTCCCCGCGGTCCACCCGTTCCTGATGCAGAATGGGCCACAGGAAAAAGCGTGTTTGCACGCCATGCTGCGTCTTTTGCCCCCATAACGGCCAGACCCAGGTCTGGCGTATCTCGCCCGTGCGGCGCTGGAAAATCGGCCACGGCGCCAACACCATGTTCACACGGTCGCCGCGCGACACGCGGAAGAACGGCGGCAACACCATCCATGAACGTTGATCCTCCAATTCGATCCGCCCGAATAACGGGAACAGGATATAGCCCGTGCCGGACGATCCTTCATAAAAATA
>SKZA01000111.1 GCA_007127595.1 Kiritimatiellia bacterium | reverse complement strand
GGAAAGTGAGGCCATCATGAACAACACAAAAGCGCGATTTATTCTTAGTGCCTATCGGAGCGACGGCTCAGATGCGCGAGACCCGGTCTTTCGCGACGCACTGGATCAGGCGGAGCAAGACCCGGAGCTAAAGGAGTGGTTCGCGAACGAACGCCAAACCGACGAAGCCATCCGGCACAAACTGAACAGCGTAGACGTCCCGTCCAGCTTGCTGGACGACTTGCTCGCCGTAACGAGCGTAACGACTCAACGCGCCTTCTGGCGAAGATCGGCCAGCACGTGGCTGGCCGTGGCCGCCGCTTTGGTTCTGATGCTGGGCGGCGCATACTGGTTCATGCCTGCCCGTCAACCTGATCTGGCATTCCACACCTTTCCGCAGGTTGTGTCGTCGTTTCTCCATCGCCCGTTTTCGCTGGACTATAAGGCGGCCAACCTTCAGGAGGCCAATTTATGGCTACGGCATACCCATGATCGAAGCGCCCCGCAACCGCCTGCGCATCTGCAAACCGCAGCGCTGGATGGGGTGGGGTGCAAGATGTTCAACTGGCAGGGCGCGGATGTGTTGCTGCTGTGTTTCTTCCTTGAAGACGGACGGGTTGCCCATTTCTTCATTATGGAAGCGGACCAATTGCCTGATGCTCCCGCCATGCCCACCGCGCCCCAATGGGCGCAGGAAGGTCAATATGCCACAGGCGTCTGGTCCGACGGACGTCACGCCTGCGTTCTGGCCATGGCCGGGTCCGTGGATGAATTGCAAACCCTGCTCTGAAAGCATAGAAAACACCCAGGATGAACTGCGACACCATCGTATTTACCTCTGCGGCGAAGCCGTCGTGGACGCATACATCGAAAGAGGAGCCGCGCGGTTATATTCAGCCGCAGGCGCTGACCGAGCTATGGTTTCACACCGGCACGATTTGCAACCTGCAATGTCCATTCTGCCTCGAAGGGTCAAAACCCGGCGATACCCGCATACAAGCGTTGAAGCTGGACGATGTCCGTCCGTTTATTGAGGAGGCACTGACATTGGGTGTGGAGCAGTTCTCGTTCACCGGCGGCGAGCCGTTTGTGGTGAAGGATTTCGTCAAGATTCTGGAAATGGCGCTAACGCACCGGCCTTGCCTGGTGTTAACCAACGGCACGGACCCGTTGTTTCGGCGCTTTGATCAGGTATTGGCCTTGCGCGACTTACCGAACCCCGTGCGATTCCGTATCAGCCTCGATCATTACGATGAGGCCCGGCACGATGCCGGTCGCGGCGCGGGCAATTATCGGAAAGCGACAGAGATGCTGCGCAAACTCCATGATGCAGGATTCACGGTATCCGTCGCCCGCCATCGCGCGAACGATGAAGACATCATGGAAGTGGACCGTTTATTTGGCGAGCGATTGGCTGAATTTGGACTGCCGCAGGACACCCCGATCGTAAGTTTCCCGGAGTTCCTTCGTCCCGGAAGCACGGGCCACTCCCCGGAAATCACGGAATCGTGCATGACCACCTACCACACGGAGGAAAGTCGGGCCAAATTTATGTGCAACTACAGCAAGATGGTGCTCAAGAAGGATGGCCGCATGCGCGTCTACGCCTGCACCCTGGTGGACGACGACGAGGACTACGACCTGGGCGGTACGCTTGCAGAAAGCATGAAGGCGCGCGTGATGTTGCGGCATCACCGTTGTTTCACCTGCTTTGCCTACGGAGCCAGTTGCAGCGAGAAATGAGGGACTCATGAAACGAATCGGTATTATCGGCGGAACCGGACTGGACGATCCGGAATTCCTGCAAAACGTGGAAGAGCGAATGATCGAAACGCCCCATGGCTCGCCGTCCTCTCCCATCCAGCTCGGAGAACTGGCGGGATGCGATGTGGCCATGCTTTCGCGGCATGGGCGCGCACACACCATTCCACCGTCGCAAGTCAACAACCGCGCCAATATCTGGGCCTTGAAAGAGTTGGGCTGTGATCAGGTTTTGGTGACGGCTGCGTGCGGGTCGCTGCGCGCCGAACTGGATCGCGGGCACTTTGTTATTCCCGACCAATTCATCGACTTCACCCGCCACCGTGCAACGACGTTTTTTGACGCTTTCGAGCCGGGCGTGATGAACGCCAAGCACGTGCCGATGGCCGAGCCTTTTGATCAAGCACTACGCCAAGCACTCGTCCGCCAGGGGCAGGAGCTGGGGCTCAATGTTCACAACGGCGGCACGATCCTGACCATTGAAGGAAATCGCTTCTCCACACGCGCCGAATCCAATATGTTCCGATTGTGGGGCGCGGACCTAGTCAACATGACCGTCGCCCCCGAATGCATCCTCGCCAATGAACTCGGGCTTCGCTACGCCGCTATCGCCGTCGTCACCGACTTCGACTGCTGGAAAACCGACGAGCCACCTTTGCGCGTTGAGGATCTCGTCACAATCTTCCGCCAGAATGTCGAGAATCTGGCCCGCCTGATCCTGGCCGTCCTGCCGGATATATAACCGTCCCCCAAAAAAGCGGGAATAAAAGAAGGCCTTATGTGCTCCTATCCCTGAACGCATGTAACCAACAGAAAGGATAGCGTTATGAAGAAGATGATCTTGTTTCTGAGTGTAGCGGGTTTGTTCGCGATGGGTGCCGCCTCGGTGCACGCCGGTTCAGCTTGTGCCTCGTCAAAAGGATCCGCCCCGGCTTGCGCAGGCAAGAAGGCGTCATCCTGCGATGCAGGGGAGAAAAAAGAATGCGACAAGGCGGCAAAACCCGCGTGTGGCGAAACGAAAGCGACCTGTGGTAGCGAAAAGAAGAGCTGCGACTAACCTCTTGGCCTGCTCTATACGACCGTGCCTGCTGTTTTTCGACCTTCGATCAGCAGGTACGTGTCGTCCTTTAAGAACGAAGTCTGCGTGATCTCAAGGTTGGGGATGGCGCGGATATGCGCAAGGGTGTTGCGGTCAAATCGCGCTCCGTACACACGCTGCACAAAGGCGGCCATACGTTCCTGGCGACGGCGTATGGTTTCGTCCTTCGAGTAAAGAATCTCGACGAGCTTGAACCGCCCTCCGGGTTTGAGCACCCGCGCCATCTCCGCAAGCGCCGCCGGTTGCAGGGCGTCGGGCATGACGCAATAGAGGAAGGTGGCGATATACCAGTCAAACCGGCCGTCGGACAGCGTCGGCAGTTGTGTGGCGTCGGCATGAACCAGTTCGACCCTGCATGCAGCGCGTTTGGCGCGCCGTTGCGCCCGGGCCAGCATGCGCTCGCTCAAGTCAATCCCCGTCACGCGAGCATCGGGGGGATATGCGGCCAAGTTATGCCCGGTGCCCACCCCGGCCTCGAGCACATCGCCCCGCACCGCTTCGAGCAAACCGGGCCGCCATTTTCGGTATTGCCGCTCCCACGGATAATCCAGCATGTCATAGAACCAACCCGTCAGACGGTATTTGTCGCGCAGCGCCAGATTTTCGGGGTGTAGATGCGTGGTCATTAAGGATGTCTATTTAATACTGTATGGGAATATTTTCATTACCTAGGACTCCTATC
>SKZA01000227.1 GCA_007127595.1 Kiritimatiellia bacterium | reverse complement strand
GGCGGAGGTGAGGAGTTGTCGGGTTCGTCTCATAGCTATGATCTGTTTGGTAGGTTTTGTATTTTTTGGGTTTGGCGGAACCGTGCCGGCCCGTCGCCTCGGACAGGTCGGTTTCCTGTTGAAGCGGGCTGTCTGGCGAACGTCCGCACGCCGCCAGAAAGGGGATGAGGGCCGCCAGGGCCAGGCATTGCAGGGGGTGACAAGGGTTTTTTCGAAAAGTTGTATTCATGGGCACTATCGTTTTTCTTTGGGATTCGCTTGCTGGTGAGTTCGAACGGGATTCCGTCGGAGACTCCTCACCATTGTCGAGCCAACCGACAATTTCACTATGCCCGCTCAGAAGGAGATAGTCAAATCTTGATACGCTGATAAAAACGCCCACATTTCAGGTGGATTCGATTCGCAATCGCGGGTATCCTACATGTTGAGGTGTTCGACGCCTCATTTAAGGGTTGACTTCGAACCCTGCGATTCGACAATGTGCCTCACTATTAAGGTGTGGATAAATTCTTCCTTATAGATTAGAGTTTGGAAGAGATGCCGGGTACACGAAACCGGTGCCCAAGGAATGTATGCGCATGAGGTGATCTATGGCTGAAGAAACTGTCTTAAGTGAAGTGGGTACAGAGGAACTCTCAGGCGCACGGCCGAGTACGGATGCGAACATTGTCATCCAATTGCTGGCGGGGTTGGTCGGTACGGTGCTGCTGGCTGTTGCTGTTCTTCCGTTGCGCAATATGGCCCCGGGTCTTGCCTACGTCAACGGTATCATTAATGAACGCGGTCCGGTCCAATATTTCGAACTTTTCATGGCGTTCATGGTGTTGGCGCTCGTCATTCTGAAATCCCGGATTATGCGAAATCAGCTACGCATCGTCGCCGAAGGTCCGATCAATCTCGACCTCGACTTGAGTAACGACGACGAGATTATGGACGTGCGCAGGCGCGTGCGTTCGGACGACGCCTACACGTGGAGCATCCTGCTGAACCGGATCGATCGCATGCTGGCACTCTGGCTCGGCACGAAAGACGTATCCCGTATCGCCACGTGGGCGAATGCCGAATCGGAGCGCGACGCCAGTGCGTCCGATTCGTCCTACGCCATTGCGCGTGTATTGATTTGGGCCATCCCGATTCTCGGGTTTATCGGCACGGTTATGGGGCTCGGTACCGCCGTTGCGGGCTTTTCCGAGTTCTTGGCGGGCGCCGCCGGTCTCGAAGCCATCAAGGACGCCATCGGCGATGTGACGAGCGGTCTCGGTATGGCTTTCGACACGACGCTTCTCGCGCTCATTCTCTCCGTGATCCTGATGTTCCCCTTGTCCGTGGTACAGCGTCGCGAAGAAAACCTCTTTGTTGAGATCGATAATTACCTCGACGATATGTTGCTATCGCGTTTCCCGGCGCAGGAACAGCAGCCGATCGTTATCGAAAACTTGGAAGACTCCATCGAGGCGGCTTTCCGGCGCTATATTCCCGACCCCGACCGTTACGACGAAGTCTTCTCGAATGCCATCAGCCGGGCCGCGGAAAGCGTCGAAGAACGTTTTGGCGCCCTGGCGAAGAACTACGAGAATACGCTGAACGACCTGACCGCGCGCCTGTCCGCCAGTATGGCGACCGTCGGCGACACCATGGAAAGCGCCATGCGCAAGGTGGTGGACGATATGCGTGCGGAAGAAGACGAGCTCCTGAATCGACGAAAGGCGCTCGGCGACGAGGAGCTTCAGCAGTTCAAGCAACTGGGCGAGGAAATGCATAAAGCGTCTTCGCAGGTGGCGGATCAATATCGCCAGAGCGCTGAGTCCTTGCAGGCCACCACGCGCGAAACCTCCGAGAAATCCCTGTCCGCCGCGCAGGAAATGAGCCAACGCATGGAAGAGGTCGTCAAGCTGGCGAACGGCATTCAGGATCTGCTCAAGATCGAACAGGCCGTGGAGAAGGGGCTGAGCGACATCGCCGCCTCCGAAGAATTACATAAGACGCTGCAGTCGTTGCGGTCACATCTCGAGACGACCGACGATTTCTGCAAACGCCTGAGCAAGCCGCGGGTCATCACGTTGCGCGAAGAAACCAGCTGATATCCCCGGAAAGCGGGGTATGTTAGAGCTATGGCGAGGAAGAAAGCAGAAGTAAAACAGGATCTGTCGTCATTTATGGCGATCCTCATTATGACGATCGGCGCACTGGTCGTCTTGTTGGTATCCAACACCGTCATCATCATGGTCAACCCGGAGAATATGGCCATCACCTCCGTGGTAACCTCGTCTCTCTATGTCCCCCCGCCTATGGGCGATGGAACGGAAGGGGGCACGCCGTTTCCCCATGGCAACATGATGAAGAATCCCACGTATATCGATGTGCATCCGGACCGTATCATCATGTATTCGGACGAAGTGCCTTCCGGGGAGGTGCTGCCCGTGCGGGAGTTGGAGAGGCCGGGTAATAGTTTGGAAGCCTTCTTGGAGCGAATCTACGATAATCGACACGAGGAATATGTTGTGCTGCTTGTTCGACCGCGGGCGGCGTTGGTCTCCCGGCGATTGGCGAAAGCCGTACGCGACCGGGACATTGATCTGGGCGTTGAGCTCTTTGAGGCCGGACGCCCCGTAAATTACGAAGCCCAACGCGCCGCGGTCATGGAGCGATTCTAGATGGCACAAGCAAAGGGCGCCAGCGTTAATCTGGATTCGTTCCTGGACATCATGACCTGTTTGGTCGGGGTGCTTGTCCTCATTATTATTCTTACCGGATTGGACGCCGCGCAGATTCGCGTGCTCATTCCCACCCCGATGGAATACGATACGGACAAACGTCCGATCTTCATCGAGGCGCGAAACAATCAACTGTTTAGGATCCCGCTCGACGAACTGCAAGAGTTGGCAGAGCAAACGGTGCGGGCCGCCAGCCGGGAGGCGGGCGGAAATCTGGAACGCCTGCTGCAACTTATGCATGACGCAGATGCGGGGATCGAGGCGTACAAACTCGATTTGTCCTATTTCGTGGTCGGTCAGTACGCCGTGCGCCCCGTGGAAGGCGTCGAGGGGTATGCGTTGGTCGATTGGGAGAATGAAGGCCCCCGCGATTGGTTCGGCAATATTCTCGTGTCCATGAACAAGGAAGAGGAGTTTCTTGCCTTCTTTGTCCGCGACGACAGTTTCGATGTGTTCAAACGCGCACGTCACTTGGCCTGGGTTGAAGAGGTGGATGTCTCGTATGAGCTTCTCGACCGGGACGAACACATTCGTTTCGGCATGTTGGGCCAGAGGGTCCGTCCTCAATAAACGTCTCCACTTTCACGGCATGACGTGCCGTCGTCCGCCGCAATTCCATTCTTGCTCAACGACCCTTCTCAAGGCATGATCTCCCATCGAATCACGCATGCCGCCGTGTGCCGGGAAAGAATGGTGACTTCAAGGAGAGCGCAATGATGGACGTCAATGAGATTATGGCGACACTTCCGCATCGATATCCGATGCTGCTGGTTGACCGCATTCTGGAATGCGATGACAAGGAGTGGATTGTC
>SKZA01000073.1 GCA_007127595.1 Kiritimatiellia bacterium | reverse complement strand
TGTCGCGGATTCGCTGCGCGCGATCTTGCGCAGTAAGCGCCCGAGAATGTCGCGGCCCGTGATGATCCGGCGTTCCTGATCGGTCCATAACAGGATCACGTCGTTCTCAACGACATCTTCTCCCTCGCTGTCCGAACGGATGCGGAAGCGGGGAATGAGCCCGCCCAATTTGCGGCCCGATTCTTCGACGATGATGGGCCTGTGACAATTGTGCTGCGGATGAAAGCGGTCGGGAGTGAACAGCGCCTCGCGCAAAAACGCTCCGGTCCGCAGCACACATTGAGGTCGTCCGTCCTGATCAGTAACCACCACCCAGCTCTTTCCGGACGCACTGATTTTCTGGAGAAAAGGATCGTCCGGCGACGGTGTGATGTCCGGGAACTGCGGGCGCCCGTCCTTGAATGGAAGATCGATGACACTGTCGGGATCGATGGGCTCGCCTTCCTGTTCAAGCGCCACGTCGTCCACTTCCAGAAAGTTCAGCGCGCCCTGTCCCTCCATGCGGGCGATGTCGCTCTCGCCGGCTTCCATATGAAGCTGGATCAGGCGACGCAGGTCGCGCTCGCGAAAGTAGCGGATCCCCTCCTCGCCCAGCCACTTGTCCAAGGCCCACGCCGTGGGACGCGTGATGGGGTAGAGGGCGTATTGATAGATGCGCAGTACAGGCATGAGCAAAGAGGCGACTTTGAGCGCGTTGCGCGAGAAATAGGCTTGTGGAATGATTTCGGCAAAGACGGTGATGATCACCGTGGAGAAGAGGAAAGCGACTACGCCCGTTAGAATGGACCCTGACAGGAGCGCCAGCAGCACGTTCACGCCGACGTTGCCCCAGAGAATAGTGACCAGGGCGAAATTGGCGTCTTCCCGCAGCCGCAGCACGCGTTGCGCCTGGCGGTTCTGCTTCTTGGCCTCCACCTGGAGTTCGAGTTTGCTCAAGGAAAAGAGCGCAAGATTCAGCCCGGACAACATCGCGGACTGCGAGAGGCAAATGACGATTCCGATCCATGTGATGAGCGGCATGAGGGGGTCATTCCTGGGAGAGGATTAATGCGCTGTAGGGCGCGATGTCCAGCGCGGCTTCCGCCGGGAGACCGTCGCGGTCGGTCCCTGTGGCCTGCACTTCAGCGGGGCCGATATCACTGAATTCCTGATCGTAAAAGCGACTGTCGCTATTGAAGCGGACCACCCAACGGCCTTCGGCCGGCAAACCGATCCGGTAACCCTGTTTCGGATGGGCCGAGAAATTCGCCACGATGACCACGCTATCGCCCGGACCGCCCTTGTCCCAACGATGCCAGGCGAGGACTTTGTCGTCATTGTTGACATGATGCACGGAGACTTCCTGCCCGCAGAGGCCGCGCGTGTGGCCGTCCCGGTTGCGACGCAGGGCAATCAGGTCGGCATAGAGTTTGAATATGCCGTGGTACCGTTCCTTCTTGGACCAGTCGAGAGGATCCTCGTCATGGAACCAGTCGTCTTCCAGGAATTCCTGTCCCTGGAAGAGCATGGGGACGCCCGGCGACGAGAACACCACGGCCGCGCCGAGCGTGGAACGTTTGCGCGCGGCCCATGACGCCGCATGGCCCGGATCGATTTCTTCCGGAACGCGCGCCTTGCCGTTGGCGACTTCGTCATGTGACTCGGTGTAGATCACCCGTTCGAAGGCGTTGAGATGGAAGCGATGCAGGATGGCGTCCCGCACGGCGTTCATATCGCGTTTGGCGTCGTCCTGTTCAAGCAGCGCCGCGCGAACCGGATGCACGAAACGAGCGTCCCACTGGGTATCGAAACCCGCGCCGCCATCGGCGGGCGCCTTGGTGAGCAGCGGATTGTTCTGGAGATCTTCGGCGATGTTGAGCACGGAGGGGCGCACATGTTTCAGTTCTTCGTTTATCCATTGCATCAGGCTCCAGCCTTCGGGCAGATCTCCGGGATCGCCGTCGCCGCCCTTGACGTTTCGCATGTAGGCGGTGGCGTCCCAGCGCAGGCCGTCCACGCCGTAATCCTGAATCCACATCAGCGCGTTATCGCGCAGGTACTCGCGCACTTCCCGGCGCCCGTAATCGGGGCGCGTATGGCCCCACGGGGTTTCTGCGCGCTCGTCGTTATAGAAGTAGATGCCGCCGCCTTCGTGTTCAAACCATCCATCGAATCGCCAAATGTCCAGGTCGCTGGGGCCGAGGTGATTGTAGACAACGTCCACAATGACGGCGATTCCGAGGTCGTGCGCCTTTCGGACAAAGTCGCGGAACGTGACCGGCTTGCCGTAATCACTGCCGATGGCGAAGATGTGCGAGGGGTTGTAACCCCAAGACTGAGCGCCGGGAAATTCGGTGACGGGCATGATTTCAACGGCGTTGACGCCCAGTTCATGCAGATGGTCCAGTCGTTCGATAGCGCCCTCGAGATCGCCCGGACCCGGTTCCGATCCGGTTTTCCCGAACGTGCCGACATGCAATTCGTAAATCACCATTTCGTGAAGAGGGGCTGGCTCGAATCGACCGGGCTTTCTGCCGGGTATATCCTTTTGAATGATCCCGTTGCCCGCCGAGTGGGTCAGTCGACGGGCATACGGATCGGTGCGGGAGTAGGCCTTGCCGCCGGTCACGATCCGGTAGCGATATTCATCGCCGGCCTTCGCTTCGGGGATCTCGACCTGCCAAACGCCTTCTTCGCCCTCTTGCATCGGATGGGCCGTGTCGTTCCAGTCATTGAACGTGCCGACGACAAAGACCTCTTCCGCATGGGGCGCCCACACCACGAACCGACAGCCGCGATCTAATAAGATCACGCCCTTTTGCATGGCGGGAGTATAGCTCGCCGTGCGGGGACGGTCAACGGCCCGGATTACCGGCCTCTCCATCCCCCGACAAGCCATCCGGTCAGGAAGCCGATGCCGAGCATGAGCGGGAGAAGCAGGGCCTTGGACATGGCGAAGTCCCACAACAGAAATCGCACGGTGGTGGCCTCAGCGTTTTGGATAATGACAATGACGGCCAGTACGAGCAAGACGATGGCGGCATATTTTTTTATGGTGACGGACAGGGGGCGAGGGGTGCTGCTCATGGTATGACTCCTTGTCTCAATCCTGCAACGCAAACACACGGCGCATCAGGGCCGTGGCGCGTTGAGCAGGGTTCGTACGAATTTCTTTTTCCTCTTCTGCGATCAGTTTGAATAGTCCGTCAATGGCACGGCCGGTCACATAGCGGTTCAAGTCGGGATCCATCGGGCGTTCGATCAGGGGCAGGGCGTTATAGGCGTTGGCCAACTCCCTATAGTAGCGTGTGGCGCCGGTGGCGTTCAGCGATTCGGCGATACGGGGTTGAAACTGTTCGATCAGTTGCGCTTCCGTCGTTCGTCGGAGGAATTTTGTGGCGGCATCGGGTTCGCCCCGCAGAATGGTCAGGGCGTCGGCGAAGGTCAGTTGGCGAATAGCTGAAAGGAAAATCGGCGTGGCTTCGCGCGCCGCCTGCTCGGCGCTGCGATTGATGGCCCGCACGGCGCGATCGACTTCCGTATCCAGCCCGATCCGAC
>SKZA01000175.1 GCA_007127595.1 Kiritimatiellia bacterium | reverse complement strand
TGGTGGAGGCGGGGGGAATCGAACCCCCGTCCGCATAAGAGTCACTGTGCCATCTACATGCTTGTCCCGCTATTGAATCTCGCCGGAACAACTGCCAACGGGCAGGCCATTGTTCCGGCCAGCAGCCACGCCCAGCTTCGTCCCGCAAGCGGAACTACGCCGAGGTTCCATTTTTCTCTCCGATCCATCCGGCTACCCGATCGATCGGCCAAGCCTGCTGTCGTCGCCTCTATCGCTTAGCAGACATCAGCGGAGAGACGTCGCGGAACTTTAAGCCGCGAGGGCCAATTCTTCGTTGGCTTTTGTGTTGTTTCCCGGGTGTTTAACGAGGCCAACCGGGGTCCTCGGCATGCCGACATAGCTTCAACTTACACGTCGAAACCAAGTCGCCCCCTAAAGGAGTGTCTATAGCCTAACATGTGGCGGACGGAAAGCAAGGCGGGCCGGGGGGATGGTGTTCAGTGTTCAGTGTTCGGTATTCAGTGGTCAGTGGTTGACAGCCGTTATAGCGTGACCTACGGTGCGGGCATGGAAATTTCAAGCGTTCTTCCCCCCGACTACCACTGCCATACCCTGCTCTGTAAACACGCTGAAGGGAGGCCGGTGGAGTATGCGCGCGCTGCGCGAGATTGCGGCCTGACGGAAATGGCCTGCACCGAGCATAACCCGGCGCCAGAACCGTTTGATCCGGAACACCGCATGGACTTGGACGAATTCGCCCGCTACCGGGAATGGGTCAGCGAAGCCCAGGCGCTCGACGGAATCCGTGTTCTCTTCGGCATCGAGGCGGACTATTATGAAGGGTGCGAGGCGTTTCTGGGAAAGTGGCTGCCGGAACAGGATTTCGATTACGTACTCGGGTCCATCCACTACACGCGCTATGAGCGCGATAACGGGCACCGTCTGACCGGTGTCTTCGATGCGAATGACGTTGAAGGATCCTGGGCTCGCTATTTTGCATTGGTCCGGGAATTAGCGGCCACGGGCCTGTACGATGTCTCGGCCCATTTCGATTTGCCCAAACGCTTCGGCCCATTGCCGAAGCCCGATGTCATGGAAAGCCTCGTCAAACCAACGCTCGACGCACTTGCGCAAGCCGATATGGGTCTCGAAATAAATACCTCCGGTTTCACGCATGACGTGAACGAACAGTACCCTTCCCTGACGATTTTGCGATGGGCGAACGAACGGGGAATCCCTATTTCCTTCGGGTCGGACGCACATCGCCCGGAACGTATGGGCGGCGATTTCGAGCGGGCGGTCCAACTGGCGATTGAGGCGGGCTATACGGAACGGGCGGAATATCGCAAGCGCGTGCGGACCATGCGATCGCTTACTGCAACACCTGATTTAGCGAAAGAATCGGCAGAATAATCGAGAGCGCCAACACGAATACCAGCGCGCCGACGAGGATTACGAGGGACGATTCGATCAACGTGACGGTACGTGTAACACGGCGTTCCCATACTTGTTGCGTGCGAGCGGCCGCATGTTCAAGCATCCCGTGCAAGTCGCCGCTGGCCTCCCCTGCCCGAATCCAGCCCGGCAAGGTTCCGCTCAAAGGCGGAATCCGGCCTATCGCATCCGACAAGGCGTCACCATGCCGTACCGACTCGGATTCCCGACCGACCAAACGACATACCCACGGGCTTCCCGAGGCGCGGGCCGCCTGGTCCAAAGCCTCCAACAACGGGACGCCGCTGTTCAACAACATGGACAACGTGCGTGTGAAACGAATATTGACCAGGACAGAATAGAATGCGCGGATGAAAGGCAATTGATGCATGCGCCGATCGACGCGAACCCGGAACTCTTCATCTGCGCGCCATCTACTCCTGCACCACATGGGGCCGGCAACCAGCGCGATCAACACAGCGGGTAGAAGCCAAGCCATCCCCTGCCCTGCGGCCATAACCATCCGAGTGATCCACGGCATTTCCAATCCACTTTCCAACAGGAGTTCCCGAAAAGCCGGCAACATGAAAAACAACATCGCCGCACCGACAAGCGCGCTGAGCACGAGGATCACCAAAGGATATATCATCGCGCTGATGAGCCGATCCCGCAGGCGCCGTTCCTCCTCGAGAAAATCCGCCACCCGCCCCAACACGTCATCCAGCTTCCCGGATCGTTCTCCGGTCTGCACGACGGCATGTTCGAAGGAACTGACGCGCGGCGAAGCTTGCTCCAACGCGTCGGCCAACGAGCGCCCTTCAGCGATCCGGTCGCGAATACCTGCGATCAACGGGCGATTCGGGCCCATTTCCGGCGCATCGACAAGCAGGGCCAGGGCATTGGATAACGGCAGGCCGGCGGCAAGAATGGAGCCCAGTTCGCGGTAGAAGGCCGCGCGGGTGTCGAGCGTAAAGAGGACGTCGCGCCGACGCCATACCCAGCGCGTGCCACGACCGGCGTCATGCACGGATTCAGCCAGAACGCCCTGATGCGCCAGTTTTTCGCGCGCATCCTTTAGATCTAGCGCCTCGATCAGGCCTCGGGCGGATCGGCCGGCCTCGTTGTACCCCCTGTACTCAAACGTTCTCATTGCCGGCGTGTCCAACCACTCGCAACACTTCCTCCAAACTGGTTTGCCCGGCAAGCGCCTTTTCGATTCCGTCATCCAGAAGACCGGTGATTCCCCGTTCCGCCGCCGTTCGGCGTAGTCGACTCAAATTGGCTCCTTCCCGAATGATGTCCTGAAGTTCGCCATCCAGTTCCACCAACTCAAACAAACCAATCCGTCCCTTGAAACCGCCCGTACAAGCATCGCAACCGACCGCTTCCCACAGCGTCTCTCCTTCAAGCCGCTCCGCATGCCGGCCCAAGAGCCCCCGCACTTCACTTGTCAATTCCGTCTGGCGGCGACAGTGCGGACATAACTTCCTTACGAGACGCTGCGCCATGGAGGCGCGTGTCGCCGCCGCGACCAGATACGGCTCAATCCCCATATCAATCAGTCGCACGGCCGCGGATATCGCATCGTTCGTGTGCAGCGTGCTGAAGACCAAATGCCCCGTGAGGGACGAACGTACGACGATCTCCGCTGTTTCAATGTCACGCGTTTCGCCCACGAGGATGACATCCGGATCCTGACGCAGAATATGGCGTAACCCCCGGGCAAACGTGAGGCCGATCTTCGGCTTAACCCCGATCTGGCTGATGGTCTGCAATTGGTATTCCACCGGGTCCTCGATGGTGATCACATTCAGTTCACGCGTGTTCAGTTCCTGCAACGCCGCATAAAGCGTCGTCGTCTTTCCGCTTCCGGTCGGTCCGGTTACCCATATTACGCCGAACGGTTCGGCCAACAGGTCTTGAAAACGTTTGAGCATCTCGGGCGACATACCCAAATCGCCCAGCGGCAGGAGCGTCGCCTCACGATTTAGAAGACGCAAGACGATGCGTTCTCCGTCGGCGACAGGTATGGTCGACGTGCGAATATCAATTTCCCGTTCGCCGACGCACACGCGCGCCGTTCCATCCTGGGGCATACGCTTCTCGGCGATATCCAGATGGGCCATGACTTTCAACCGGGAGACCAAGGCCGCCTCCAAATGTTT
>SKZA01000140.1 GCA_007127595.1 Kiritimatiellia bacterium | reverse complement strand
TCGTCCTCCATTTCGGCCCGCAGTTGATCATCTTTGAGATGCAGCGTTAACCGAATCTCGTGTTTCTTTTTGTCCTGATAGCCGTAGGAAATGACGTTGGTAACCAGTTCTTCCAGTGCAAGATTAATCTGAAAAGTCAATTTGGAAGGAATCTGGTGTTGCTCCGCGAACTTCTCCACGAAACGACCCAGCGTTTGAATCTCATTCAAGTCGTTCTTGATCACCAATTCCATGGTCAATCCTCGAAGGGTAACGCAACGCGCACCAGCGAAAAGTCGTCATCCAACTGAGTGGTTCCGTGTAGCCCGCGAATACGCTCGAATACCCGGTGTACATCCTGGTCGCCGGCTTCCCGCGCGCTCGCCGCCAGCATGGCGCCGAATTCCGCCAATCCCAACATGCCGCCTTCGGGCTTCTCGATTTCATACGCGCCATCGCTGAATACGTAAAGGCGGTTGTAGCGATCCAGCTCGCATTCCTTGGTCGTGTAAGGCGTGTCGGGCATGGACCCCACTGCGAGACTGCCCGCCGAGAGCCAATGGGTTTCCGCCTGATCCGCGGACGGCCCGTTCAAGAGCAGCGACGGCGGATGTCCGCCGGACGAATAACGTAACTTCCGGGTGCTGCGCTGATAAACACCGTACCAGGCGGAAAAATATTTATCGCCGTTAGCTTCCATCGGAAACATGGCGTTGAGTCGCGAAAGCACCTCGTTGGGTTTGCGCAGATCGGCGCCCGGTAAGGACTGCGAACGCAACAGGTTGACGACGCTGACGGACAACAAGGCGGCGCCGACACCGTGGCCGCAGACATCGATGAGATAGACAGCAAAATGGTCTTCGTCGATCCAGCCGTATCCGAAAAAATCGCCGCCCAGTTCGGTGGAAGGTTCAAACTGCCACGCCGTGCTGATGCGGCTATTCAGGATGGGTGGTAACAATGAACTGGAATAGTCTCTGGCCTCCTGCAGTTCCGCGGCGAGATGTTTTTGGCTTTCGATCAGCGCTTCCTTCGTCGTCAGCAGTTCGCGCTGCACGTGAATGACGTCGATCAGGCCCAGCTCATG
Source organism: Kiritimatiellia bacterium (assembly GCA_007127595.1). Classification (GTDB taxonomy): domain Bacteria; phylum Verrucomicrobiota; class Kiritimatiellia; order SLAD01; family SLAD01; genus SKZA01. Next base: position 2,516 of record SKZA01000140.1, on the reverse strand, counting down.
TTCGACCATGGCGGCGAACTCTTCCAGCAAGTTCAGCTTGGCGTTTGAAATCTCGCGCGGTTCGTGATCGACAAGGCAGAGTGTTCCTACCTTTTGTCCCTGCGCTCGGACTGGGTGCCCGGCGTAGAATCGGATGTGCGGGTCGTTGGTCACCATGGGATTATCCGAGAACCGGGGATCTTCGAGGGCGTCCGGAATGACCAGCGCCGCATCTTGCATGATGGTGTGCCCGCAGAACGAGATGTCGCGTCCCGTCTCCTTGATGTCGAATCCGCACGTCGATTTCATCCATTGGCGGTTCGCGTCCACCATCGCCACATAGGCGATAGGCACTTCAAAAATGTTGGTGACCAGCCGGGTAATGCGGTCAAAACGTTCTTCGTTCGGTGTGTCGAGGATATCCAAGGCACGGAGCGCCGCCAGACGTTCCGTCTCATTCTCTGGTATGGGGGCTGCAATCATCCGCGAATTACGATAGTCGAGACGGCGGGGACATGACCAGAGAAAATCATACGCCGCTCAGGCCGGGGCCACCGGGCAGCCATAGGCCGATGGGTAGGCCATGACCGGGGTGTCAACGTGTACGCGTACACGCTGTCCTTCATGCAGGCCGCGACAACAACCGACCAGTCTCGATTTCAGTATAGTCTGCGAGTCCATGCGAATCTTCAGCATCTGGTCATGCCCGAAGTAGGTGCGTTCGATAATTTCACCCGGCCCCTTGTCGTCGGCGGTCAGCACGAGGTCTTCGGGACGGAACATGATCTCCACTTCCCCTTGCGTGCCTTCCAATGTGGCGAGGCGTCCGAGCTCGCATGCTACCGTGTCGCCATGTCCCGTGCCGGGCAGAAAGTTGGCGTCACCGAGGAAGGTGGCCACCCGGTGCGAAGACGGGCGTCGATAGAGACGTTCGGGACGATCCACTTGCAGGATGGTTCCGTCGATCATCACCGCGATTTCATCCGCAAGACTCAAGGCCTCTTCCTGGTCGTGTGTGACGAAGATGGCGGTGACGCCGGCTTTGCGCAGGATCTGGCGTACTTCCTGCCGAACCCGGTCGCGCAGCGCCGCGTCGAGATTGGAGAACGGTTCGTCGAGCAGGATGACGTCCGGGCCGGGCGCAAGGGCGCGCGCGAGTGCGACCCGTTGCTGTTGGCCGCCGGATAATTCGTGGGGCATGCGGTCTTTGACGCCTTCCAAACCCACGAGGGCCAGCACTTCATGTATTCGGTCAGGTCGTTTCGACGTTCCGTTCAATCCGAAGGCCGTGTTCTGTTCGACGGTTAAATGAGGGAACAAGGCGTACTCCTGAAACACCATGCCAATCCGCCTCTTTTCGGGCGGGGCGAACACGTCGGGGCCGCTGACTTTTCGTCCGCCGATTTCCACTTCTCCGGTGTCGGGCGTTTCGAACCCGGCAATCATGCGCAGGACGGTGGTCTTCCCGCAGCCGCTCGGGCCGAGCAGGGCCAGGAATCGGCCTTCGGCCACATCAAGCGTCACTCCACATGCAGCGGGCACGTCGCCATAGATCTTGCAAAGATCCTGACAACGGATGGCGAGCTTTTGTTTTTGGATTTCGATCATGAGATTAAGATTGCGAGTAGGATTAAGATTAGGATTTGAACTGAACACCGAACACTGAACACTGAAAACTTCTCCCTATTCCTTCTCCTCGTGCTCCAGGATGATCCATATAGATATAGCGGATACGAGCACCAAAATCAAAGCCGGGGCGGCGGCGCGCGCGAAGAAGGCTTCTTCCGTGGCGCCCCAGATACGGGTGGCCAGCGTGTGAAAGCCGGTCGGGCCCAGAATCAATGTGGCCGGCAATTCCTTCATGCAGGTGAGAAATACGAGCGCCATGCCCGTGAATAGGCCCGGGCGGAGCAGGGGGAGCGTAACCGTACGCAACGTTTGGCGCGGCGTATGGCCCAGCGTGCGCGCGGCCTCCTCGATGCGCGGACTGATCTGCAAAAGGGACGCGCGCAGATTGCCCACGGCGAGGGGTAGAAAGAGAATGACGTAGGCCAGAACGAGCATGAATAGCGTTTGATATAAGTAAGGGGCAAAACGGGCTCCGAAAAAGACGAGTGAGAGGGCGACAACGATTCCGGGCAGGGCATGACCGACATAGGCGCAACGTTCCATCAAGCGACTGACAGGACTCGGATGACGCACGGAATAAATGACGATCGGGAGAGCCGCCAACACACAGGCCGCCGAAGCCAGCCCGGAAGCGGTTACGGAATTGAGCATGATATCAAATGAACGGACCCAGTGACCTGTGCCGGCGCCGTTTTGTAGGAGCCAGTATGTCGTCACCATGACGGGAACGCCGAGGGCTAGTAACGTGATCAACGCACAAAATGCCACGGCGGGATATCGCCATACGCCGAGCCGGGCGCGCCGTTGCCGGCGCGTCGCACCCGTGCCTGCGCGATAATAGCGAGCGCGTCCGCGCAACCGATATTCGATAAACAGAATGAGAAATGTCAGGACGACAAGAAGCAGGG
>SKZA01000072.1 GCA_007127595.1 Kiritimatiellia bacterium | reverse complement strand
ATCACGAGATCCACACCATGCTGTTCGAGTTCGTTTTCCGTGATCTGCGGATAGGTGCTGGGCACCACGACCAGCGGAACCCGTTGTTCGAATTTTCCGTACCGATCGCAAAAGGCCAGGATTTCCTCCGGCGTGCGCGCCTTGCTGTGGATCATGATACCGTCGGCTCCGGCCTCGATGTATGCCCGGACGCGCTGCAGGGCGTCTTCCAGTCCGGCGCCGGTAATCAAGCTTTCACACCGCGCAATGACCATGAATTCATCCGATATCTGCGCCTGCTTACCGGCGCGGATCCGGTCGCACATGCCTTGGATGCCGTCCTGCTGCTGCACATTGCCGAGTTCCAACAGCGAGTTCTGCTTCAGACCAATCTTGTCCTCGATCATTACGGCCGAAATACCGAGGCGCTCGAGCGTCTTCACCATGTAGGCGAAATGCTCGGGCTGACCGCCGCTGTCCCCGTCAAAGATGATCGGCTTTGTGGTGACCTCCAAGATGTCGTTTACGGAATGCAGGCGCGATGTCAGGTCGACACATTCAATATCGGGTTTGCCCTTGAGCGTTGAGTCGGTCAGGCTGCTCAGCCACATGGCGTCGAATTCCAGCGTCTTGCCATGCACGTCCACGCGTGAATGCTCCACAATCAAACCGCTGAGACCGCTGTGCACCTCCAGCGCCCGTATAAAGGGCTTCGCCTGCAAGAGGCGTCGCAACCGTTGGCGCCGCACGTCCGGGGTGACCCCCACCTCACGCAGCGCCTTGTTGAGCATGGTGGACGAAATACCCGGGGTGTACGGCGGCTCAACCAACTCGCCCCCCCATTCCTTGAGTGCATCGATTACCCGCTGGCGCGTCTCCTTTTGTACCCCCTCCTTCCAGTCGTCCCCGTGCACGACGTAATCGGGTTGGATAAGACGGAGATTGGGCACATAATCCAGCGACTCCTGCGGTATGACGCGTTCCACCCCTTTCAGATTCTCTACGACGGCCTTGCGCTGCTCAAAGGTCATGTGCGGCAGGCGCTTGTAACTCGCGATGGCCCCATCCGTCAGGAGGCCGACAACGACGCTGCCCAATTCGCGCGCCGTCTTGAGGATGTTCAAATGGCCGGGATGAATGAGGTCCGCACTCATTCCCACGTAGACGATCTTCTCACTCATGCTTCACCGCTTGCTTCTGCTCAAGGGCGCCCACCAGAAAATCGGCGCCGACTTCCCCGCTGGATCCCACATTATACACCGTCTTATCGCGCACTTCGCGAATCCGATCTTTCCAAGCGTCGGACTCGCGAAGCAACTCATCAATTCTTTTCGGAATCTCTTCCCAATGACCCGGAAGCGTTATGTGCCCGATTTGTCCACGAATGTCCTCTTCCAAGCATGGCAATCCGATGCGACCGAATTCGGAGTTATTGACCTTGGGCGGAGTATCAATGAAGATCACAGGACGTAGACGAGCAAACGCGTACTCCAAGGGAGCCCCCGACCATTCGCTGATCATGATGTCCGCATCGAGCAGGGCTTGGGTGGTGTCCACATGCGGATCGATCCGCAACGAACCCACATTTGCCAGCCTCTTCGCAAGCGCGTGGGCCAGGTCCGGCTCATGACGTTGCGTCATTGGATGGACGCGCATCGTGACCTCGTATCCCTGTTTTAAAAGCAACTCAAGCATTCCCTCCAAGCCGTGCTCCACCAGGGAAGACGGGCCCCATGTCGGCGCTACCAGCACCCGCGTAGCCCCGCCGCTCTTCCGCTGAGCCCCCGCCTGGCGAGCCATGTCATGCATAAGCGTGTCCAGGCGACCGTAACCGTGTTTTAACAGTTTCTTGGGTTTGAGGCCGTACACTTCTTCGGTTTTGCGAATCTCCTCCACGTGATGAGGTCCCACGCACAGGATCGTGTCATACGCGTCAAAGGCGTGCTTCCGATACACGCGATGCGTGCTGGCAATGGAATGGAAGATGTAAAAGTAATGAACAGGGTGAGCCGAACGTTTCAGGTGATAGGAATTCAAGTCCGAGAGGGTCATGATAAAGGCGTCCGCCTCAATACTGCGGAATAGAATGGTTCGAGGGGTTCCCATCCCCACGAAGAAGGCATACGGCTGTTCGAGGACGGGGTCGGTCGGATCCGAAACCACGCGCACCACCTCGTTTCCCCTTCGTTTCAGCGCCTCGGCCACGGGTTCGAGAAACGCCCAGTCCGCCCGGCTTTCGGCATAGAAGACAAAGCGCTTCGTTTCGCGCGGGAGCTGCTGGAACCGGCGCAATCCGGCCCACGCCCTTCTCATTTCTTTCCACGCATCGATTAAATGGCCCAGCATATCGTCCTTATCTCAAATCGCGGCCTGTCCGCTTATATGGTCCGCGAGTATGTGTGAACGGTGTGCATAGGCAAGTTTTTTGTGATTTCGGCCGTCGACGACCTTTCCGGCCAGCAAGATTATGAGCAACGCCTGTTGACTCGTTGAATATTGCTGGTACGATTCGGCAAGGTTGTCCATATGCATTAGGACACACGTTCGCTTGCTCCACCAACGACTGACAGGAGGTACGGAAAATGTTTTCACCATCTCTGACGGCATGGCCCGTGGCCTACATCGATCCCGGGACAACAGGAATCATATTGCAAATGTTAATCGCAGGCTTGGTTGGAGTCGCCGTCTTCTTCAGGCAGACCATCGCCCGCTTCTTGAGCCTGTTCTCCCGGAAGAAGCCGTCCGACGACGCAGAGGCGGAAGCGAAGTCAGCCGAATAACAGTCTCATCAACTGTGGTTCATGGAGCGTCACGGCACATACGGCTCGCCATGTTATCGTGGCGAAGCGTTCGAGCCGCCGGGACGCACCACGTCCTCCAGCAGATAATGCAGGTCCGTTAAGGGGAAGTATTCGTCAACGCGGCTCGGCTCTTGCTGATATGGCATCTTCACCAACAGGGGCACATGCCGAGATTCGCTGGTAGGATTCAGTCGTTCGTCCACCAGGAATTGGATATACTCCTCTGTCCAAAAGTACTCGGGATCCACATCCATCCGCTCGGGATCATAGCGCCATGCATGATCAGACATGACGATCAATAGCGAGTTGTCCCATTTCCCGACGCGTTTCATCGTGTCCATCAACTCACCCAAAACGTGGTCCATCTTTCTGAGATTCCCCATGTAATAGCGCACTTGCGGCCGTAAATAGGTGTGGGCCGGCAGGGGCTGTGGATCCCAGAGATCAGGACCATCCCAAATCATGGGGGCATGGGGCACGACAAATTGCCAAAACGCAAAAGTTGGCTGATCGATCAATTCTATGGTCCATTGAGCAATGCTCTCGATGCGACGCTGAATGAGAATCATCTGTGCAGGTGTCGTCGACAAGGTTTCGAAAGGCTCGATTCGAATACCCGCGTATCGCAGCATATCCAGTTGCGTGATCAACATATTAGCCACATCACGCCAGATCGACCGTGTAACTCGCCCGCGCCCTGTCACATGAAAAACCAAATCGCAGTCATGCGCGAGCAAATGATCCCCTGAGAACGCCCAACAGACAAACATCGACACCATATTCGTATTCATCCCGAAGATGCT
>SKZA01000077.1 GCA_007127595.1 Kiritimatiellia bacterium | reverse complement strand
TTTGGGTTGGGGGTGAACTTGCCACTTGAGCCTTGAACCTAATTCCGTGAAAGCGACTTCGAAAGACTCAAGTTCCAAGACGCAAGGTTCAGGTTTCAAGGGAAGAGCCCTGAACCCGGCTTCGTCCCCTCGCAAGGCTCGGGAACTACGCCGCGGCAGGCCCATCCCCTTCGAACGGGAGCGCGGCTGTGTGCAAAGCACCAGCCGCAGCCGATTGCGGTACTTGCTGCGGGTGGCCCTGCTCACACACCCGCGCTCCCGTCCCTACCAACATATGGGATTGAACAACGCAACATGGGGTTGTACTCTGTGCATTATGGCAAAGGTGCGCTACATACATTGGCGAGACGGTGATATGTGGATCGGCTATCTTGAAGACTGGCCGGATTACATGACCCAGGGCGAGACCGAGACGGAACTTGAGGAAAACCTCAAGGACATTTATAAAGATCTCGCCGATGGTCAAATCCCAGGCGCCCGCAAAGTTGCGGAGTTGTCCATCCCATGAAGCGGGTGGAGCTGATTCGGCGCATTGAAAAGATGGGGTGTAGATTGATACGACACGGCGGCCGTCATGATTGGTATCAGAACGCGGCCACGGGCGTATGCCAACCCGTTCCTCGCCACCGCGAGATCAAGGAATATCTGGCTCGCAGCATCATTAAGAAGCTGGACGGCTAGATGGAAGCGGGTCGAGTAAGGGTATCCGATCAAGTGTGTCGCTTAAGTGTGCGGACTCTCAACCGCCACCCTTACCCGGATCCCCTTACTCGACAAACTTACGCGGACGTCCTCCGCCCGGCTTTGTCAGCACCACATCCCCCACCGTACAACCGTGCGACCGTCCACCCACCCTCCATCCACTTCTGTGCCTTTTTGCGCCTTCTTGCGGCCATCCAAAAATTCTTCAAATACGTATTGACACGTACGCCGTCCTACGTGTATCTTCCTACACAAGATCGGATATAGGTCTGAAAAAAGTGCAGTGGACTTAACTTTTTTCTGGACATGACTGTACGATAAAGTCCAGAGTGGCCAAACATGAAGGAGCAAAAAATGAAAAAACTGATGGCAGCCTTAATCGCCGTCGGAATGATCGCCGGCACGGCCAGCGCCCAAGAAGTGCTCAGCCGTAACGCGGTGGGGTATGTGAAGCAAGAGATCAATCGAGGCGAGCAGGCCTTGCTTTCGGTCAACTTCTTAAGTTTAGAGGATGTTGACGGCGAATACACGGCTTCTACTCTTTTCGGCGACCAAGTTCCTCCAGGTTCGACTGTGTATCTATGGAATCCTGACGGGCAGGCGTATGTTGCCGAGAATAGGTTTGTCGAGCCCATTGGCTGGCAGCCGAATACGAATCGCTTTCGTCTGGGAGACAGCTTCTTCCTCTCCATTGATGGGGCAGCGCCCGAGGAAAGCTACGAGGTCTTTATAATGGGCGAGGTGCCTGATGCGACGACGGCTCCCTCGGTGACCAGATCTATCGTTGAGGGTTTAACAGCCGTGTCCTACCCTTATCCCGCCGAAATCACGGTAGAAGATTCTGAATTGAATGATATTTTGCCTTCCGGGGCGACTCTGTACTACTGGGATATCGACACGCAGTCATACTCGGCTATCAATAAGTTTGTAGCCCCTATTGGCTGGCAGCCAGCAGGGTATGTGCTTCGTCCGGGTGTTGGTCTGTTCATCGAGATGGACGCCGACGTACTCGATGGCTGGGAAGAACTGATACCTTATACGTGGCCCTAAATCAGCATTAGACCAGATCTTACTAAGATCGAAAGGAGAAAAACAGTGAAGAAAATAGTCGCAATGATGGCAACAATAACCCTTGCAACATCTGTGGCGTGGGGCACTATCAACATCAACTGGACAACTCAGCTTGGGCCTATGATAGACCAGAATACAGGGTTGGGTCTACCTGATGGGTCAATTCTTCAGTTGATCTGGACACCCGGTCCATTTGCAAGTCCGCTTGACATCAACAACCCGTTGACGCCGACCGGAGACGATATCCTGTTGGTGAGTACAGTTAGTCAGTTTGATGGCTTCAATCTCTACGGTACGACCGGTAATTTGGATGCGGGAGATTTCGGAATGAATACGGGAGATTTCTTGCCCGGATACGTTTACACCCGCGCCTTCAATTCCGCTGCCCCTACAGCGGCTCCAGGCAACTATTATGCAGATAGCTTCTTGGTTGGCGGTCCTCTCAACGATGCGTCAGCGGTTCCTAACCCTGGCCCGAATTCGCTGGACACCAGCGGTATGCTGGTAGATCAGCTTATCCCCGAGCCTTCGGTCTTTGCCTTGCTTGGCTTTGGCAGCTTGTTGTTGATCGTACGTCGGCGTTTCGTGACGAACTGATTGACTGATACAACGTAATCCATTCAACATCCCTCGCGGGCTCGTCTCGCGGGGGATGTTTCTATTCCCACTCGACAACCTCGTTTTTGCAATTATGCTGGTGTAACGTATGAATAGCGGCATGAAACGTTTGGATCGCCTTAGTTTGTGGATCGGCCCCGCTCTTTTTCTGGTCAGCATGGCGGTATACGCCCTGACGCTTACCCGCGGTCCCTTCCCTGGCGATTCCGCGCGTTTGGCGGCGCAACAATTGGGGCTCGATCCGTTTGGGTCAGCACTCTACCCGCTGTGGAGCACCGCCATACGTGTGTTCGCATGGATCAATCCGGCGGGCTCACACATCATTTCCATGAACCTGTTCAGCGCCTTGTGTTCGGCGCTCGCCGTCTGGCTGATGTACGAAGTGGTCTCCCGACTGCCCCATCTTCATGTGCCGTTGCAGAAGGAAGCCCCGCCGTCCCGGACTCCCGGCCGCATCGCCGGCGTTGCGGCTGCCCTGATGCTCGCGTTCTGTATTCCATTCTGGATGACGGCCACCCAAACGCACCACCTCCCCTTCGAAATCGCACTCCTGCTCGGGGCGACGCTGCTATTTCTCCATTACGTCAATACGCATAACGTCCGCATGCTGTACGCCTTCTGCGCGCTCTACGGTGTCGGGATGGTTGAGTCCGTTCTCTTCAGTGTGTCTGCGCCGATATTCGCTGCCTACCTTGTGGTCCTGCTGGCGCTTCGGGATCAATTGAAGTTTGGCTTTGTGGTCAAGCTGATCCCGATCTATCTTGCCGGGTTACTCGTCTATTTCTATGCGGCATGGCGTTTCTATCGCCTCCCGGCATTTGAATGGTTGGAGTATTCGCACTTCCTTCAAATCATCTGGTTCATGTGGCGGGATCAATATGTCTTGATTATGCACGGTCTCGGCCAACTGGGTTGGTTGATCGTGTTCATGACGGCTATCTTGCCGTGCCTGATCATACTGGCCATGCCCCAGTTGCTGACATCGCGTCACGCCGTCAAACCCGGCCCTATCGTGTTGCATGTGGTCCTTACCGTTCTGGCCGGATTGCTATTATTCAACGCGCAGATGTCGCCTTGGGAATTGACCGGACGCACCCAATTGATCGTCTTCCCCTATCTGTTGTGGGCCGTCTACGGGGGGTATACCGTGGGCTATTGGTTCGTGATCTTGAGCGGGCGCTTCTCCACGCGCTCGCGACTCCCTGTCATGCGGACGCTGCGCCCCGTCTGGCTGATCGTTGTCGGCGTCGCCATAGTTTACGCCGGCCATGAGAACAAGAAGGAAGTGTCTCCGCGAGGAGTGGATATCGTTCAGTCGTTCATCAGCGAGGCGCTCGATACGCTTGGAGAAAGGAATTGGATTATTTCAAACGGGATTTTCGATCATTCCTTGATGTTGATGGCCGCGGAACGTAATCAGCCCCTGCATGTACTGAACCCACGCTTGGCGCGCAATCCGGCCTATCTCCGCTACCTCACAACATTATTCGACGATCCGCGCCTACAGAGTCTCGCATCCATCGGTCTGGTCCCCCTGCTCAACGAGTGGGTGGCGGAGGGCGAAGACATCCTGTCCCAACTCGCGGTTCTGTCGTGGGATGAGGCGTGGTCTTCCCATGGCTTTTATCCTGTTCCCGAACGGGTCCTGTTCGGTGGAGTCCGCGACCTAGGGAAGACTGATGTCGACCGCCTTTATGAGCAAAACCTGGAGTCGTGGGCGAAGTGGCGAGATCGCTTGCAGGAAGGCGGCGAGACTACGCAGCTCGTCAACGAACTGATTGTTTGGATCGGCCATCACGTAAGTCGTTTGGCAAACAATTTTGGCGTCATGCTGGAGGAAGTGGATGAACCGCAGCGCGCATTCGAGGCCTATCGCGTGGCGCGGGAGCTCAATGCCGACAACATCAGTGCGCTACTTAATATGGGGCTACTGGCTCATCGTAAAGGGTATGAAGAAGAAGATAGACTCAAGAAGGAAGTTGAGGCTCTGGCTAACCTGCCGGAGCATGAGTTGCGCCATTGGACGTTGACTGCCCGTTACGGCACGGTCAGGCACCCGGAAAGCTATGCGCAGCGCGGCATGGTCTGGGCCATGTCCGGTAAGGCGGATATCGCAATAGCCGACATCCAGCGTGCCATTCAGGCTGGCGCCGACGGGGAGGGATTAAGCTTCCTGCTCGCTTCGCTCTATTTCGACGACCAGCAGTTCGAAGAAAGCGAACGCCTATATAGCCGTATCCTGCGCGAAACACCGGATCACCCAAACGCCTTGCTTGGGTTGGCCCAAATCGCCACGCGACGCGGTCATTTCGACCTGGCGCGCGGGTATCTCGATCGTCTGAAGGAGTTGCGGGTCATGCCGACGCGTGTACGACTTGAAGAAGGCATCATCGAGGTATTATCGGGCCGCGAAGGCGAAGGCCGAAGAATTTTGGAATCACTCGTCAAGGACCAGCCCGGCGTTACTACGGCTTGGGCCGTCCTTGTCATGATCGCACTCTCTCAAGAAGACGAAGCCTTGCTCAATCGATCCTTGCAAACGTTGGGCGAGTTGGGCGCCATGGATATTCGCAGCCTCATGATCATCGCCCATGCACAAATGTCGCGGAATCAGTTTTCCGAGGCGCGAAACACCCTTGAACGCGCGGAGCGTGTGCGGCCGGACTACGTGCCTATTCACGAACAGCTCCTACGCTTGGATGTGGCGGAAATGAATCAGGACGCCGCTCGTCGCCGAGTGGAAACGATTTTGTCTCTGGATTCCCGTAATGCATTGGCCAACTACGTGCTGGGTTCCCTCCACTATGCAGCAGGCAATCTGATGTTGGCCGAATCCGCGTTCCGGTCCAGCATTCGCACGACGCCCATACCCGAGGCGTTGAACGATCTGGCTTGGCTTCTGCACCTGCGGGGAGAGTACGACGAGGCCTATACGCATGTCCGCCACTCATTGGAATTGAATCCCGTCAGCCCATTCGCATGGAGTACATACGGCAACATATTGATGCAGCGAGGCGAGCATGATGAAGCCTACGGCGCGTTCCAGCAGGCGTTGGAACGTAGGCCGGGCGATCCCCGGTTCCAGCTGGGCTTGGCCCTGTTGCATGAAAGAACCGGACGCCGCGAAGAGTCCTTGGCGCTTGTGGATGAGGTGCTCGAACGAGTTACATGGCTGACGGACGACGAGCGCAAGCAGGCAATGGAATTATCCACCCGTCTCCGTCGAGACTTGTCGCCCGCATCGTAAGCCATTCCGCATGATCTGGCTCAAATAGCATATGGCCGAGGGTGGCCGAAGGCCAGGCGCGGAGTCATGCCTTGGCTCTTTGAGGGGCGGTGAGCAGGAAGTCGGTGCGACTTATGTGCAGGGGCGCGTATCGGGAAACGGGCTGTGCCTGCTGCGAGTGGTTATGGAGTATAAGATCATGAGGATTATCGGGAATTGCGTTGGCGGCGCGGCGCTATCTTGTGCCATCCTGCTTTGGAGCGCGCCGCCGGCCACCGCACAGTACGTTGAGGAATATTGTCAAATCCTGGATCGGCTCGACGAGCCGATCTGGCAGGCGTATGCGGGGGTTGTGGGCAAGTCGCGTGTCGAAGGCTTTCGAGATACGGGCATGATTGAGGCGGGTGGTCATTTCGGATTGCTGTACTTCCGTACCGGATTCGGCGAATTCGACCTCCGGGCGGCCATCGACTCCGTTTTTTTCACGCGCAGCGCCGACATCGATCTTCCGCATCACGTTTCCGCTGCGCGCTTGGACTTACGTTACGTCATGCGACTGCAAGACGGGTATGCCTTGCGACTCGGGTTCGAACCCGGCCTCTATTCCGAAATCGAGCACGCCAGCACCGATCACCTTTTCTATCCGTTCAGTCTGCATGGCATCCGGGCGTTTACACCGGAACTGTCCGGCTTGGCCGGATTGAATTTCTATCCCGGGTTTGACCGGCTCGTCGATCCCCGCGTCGGCGTGCGTTGGGCGCCGAGTGATTATCTGATGTTCGACGTGTTTTATCCCCAAACTGAAATTGTGTTCCGGCCGAATTTTGACTGGGCCTTGCGAGCCGGTGTGGAGTTTCGGGAATATCTCGAATATCACCTCAAGAATACGGATGATCGCCGGCGCTTGATGATGGACGAAACACGTATCTATTTGGGCGTGGACCGGTTGATCACGCAAGACCTGCAATGGATGGTCCGCATAGGCCGGCTCGTGAACCGGAGTATCGATTTTCGGCGTTTCGAGCAGGAAAAAGATCTGGACGACGCTTATTTCGTGCGTATTGGTATCGGCGGGCTTATTTGATATCCCCTGACGTTTCCCCGGCAGCGGAACAGGGCCATACCATGCGTCTAGCAGTTATATCCGATATACATGTACTGGGTCCCGGCGAACACGAACGGGCCCGTGAACTTGTAGCCGATATCCGGCGACACCATGGTGTCGTGCGCGGAGTGTGGCGACGCTTTCTACACGGCGCACGCGCACGCTTCTGGAACTGGCACCCGGAATCGCGGCGCGCCTGTTTTCTGAAGGCCCTTGAGGATATGCACGCGTATCACCCCGACTGGGTGGTGGCCAACGGGGACTACGGCGGCGACGCAGAAGGGGTCGGCCTGAGCCATGCATCCACTTATGAAAGCGCCGCCGGCGTTATCACACTGATGCGCGAAGTCTTTCCTGACCGCTGTCATTTCATCTTCGGCGATCACGACATCGGCAAATACAGCACCGTCATGCGCCAGGGCGGCATCCGGCTCGCCAGCCTGGACGTCGGGGAGCAGCAACTCGGTATCCGGTCCTTCTGGCACGAGCAAACCGACGGCTTTCACCTTATCGGCGTGAATTCAAGCCTCATTACGCTTGATTACTTTCTACCCGAAGCATTGACCGAGGAAATACCGGAATGGAAACGGCGACGCGACGAACATGAGCGACAGGTCAGCGAAACGTTTTCGGGCTTAGCGAAGGACGCGCGCGTCATACTGTTCTGTCATGATCCCAGCGCGCTTGGCGTTTTGGACAAGAATCCGGCCATCCGTGAGAAGAAAGAACAGATTGAACTCACGGTGCTGGGCCATCTGCATGAGCCGCGGCTCCTGTCCATAATACAGAAATTGCCCCGCTTACCGGACTGGAAACCGCGTTATCCGGTGGCGCGGATCATCAGCGACGGCCTCCGCACGGCGCAGGCGTGGTCGGATTTCAATCCCATTGTCTGCCCATCGCCGTTCGGCACCGGACATCACCTCTCCGGAGGATTGCTGTACATCGAGAAAAGCGCGGATGATCGGCTCATCGCACGCCGGCACCGCGTGAAACTTTAATGGGCGCAGCTACTTGGATTTTCCGTAGCCGCCGCCGTGAGGCGGTGGAAAATTGTGCCCCCGCGACCAACCTATAATCGTTTTCGGTATATTTTCCTCGGACGCGACAGAGCGCGTCCCTCCAGAATGATGCGGCCATTTATCGTGTTGTGATACACGAAATGGAGGGGCAACCTCCGTGTTGCCCGGAGAATTTACCGAAAGGTTATAGCAGCCGGCATAAGCCCGCTTCATGAAATGGGGAGGGTCGGCGGCCCCGCCGACCGCGGTCCACCGATTCAATTAAATCAGCGCATCCACGCGGCTTAGCAACTCCTTTGGTGAGAAGGGTTTGCTGATGAATTCGGAATTCCCCATCTCGAGCAGGCGCTCGATTCGCGCGTCGCGCGCATAGCCGCTGATAAACAGGACCGGCGTGGCGGAGTCCTTTTCCCAAATGCGGTGAATGGTCTCCTCGGTGCTGGCGCCCGGCATCGTCAGGTCGAGCACAACCAGTCCGTAGGCCTTGCCGGGATCCCGCATCTTTTCCAACACCGCGTCATTATCCGCCACCTCATCGACCTCCCAGCCTTCCGCCTCGAATATTTTCCGTATCAGGCGACGAATAAACGGTTCATCATCCGCCAGCAACATGCGCCCGGGCGAAGCGGCGTGATCCACCGGCATGGTGCCGTCGGCATCGACGGTTGCTTTTTTGTCAGCCGGTTGTTCCTTGATCGGCAAATAGAGAGCAACGGTTGTGCCCTGTCCGACGTCCGTCTTGATTTCCATCCAGCCGCCATGTTGTGCCACCATGCCCTGGACCATCGGCAAGCCCATGCCGCGCGCCGCGGCCCGCCCGTGGGTCGTGAAAAACGGCTCGAAAATACGCGCGCGGTGTTCCGGGCTGATTCCTTTACCCGTGTCCGTAACGCTGATGCGCATGAAACGCTCGTCCGACTCTTGCGAGGTGTCGTCCGATAGATTGCCGGCTTCGAATATCTCGTCGGCGTGAATGGCCAGGGTGCCGCCCTCGGGCATGGCCTCGATCGCGTTCCGGAACAGATGCAGCAGGGCCTGCTGAAACTGTCCCTGATCGACCCAGACGGGCGGCAGATCCGCGGGCCATTCCTCGATGACCGCAATCCGTTCGGAAACATCCGGAAAGCTGGAGATGGCCAGGCGCGCGGTGGGGGGAATCAATCGGTCGATCAGGACGAATTCAGGCATCAGCATGGACTTGCGTCCGTACGCCTGAATCTGCGCCACGAGATCCGAGCAATAGTTCACGCGCTCCAACGCGGCCCGCAACCCTTCCGCCAACTCGTCGTGCGATTTGCCCAGCTCGTCCAGCGCCAATTCGATGTAGCCGCGAATCGGCGTCAAATGGTTGTTGAATTCGTGCGCAATGCCGCTGGCGATATTCCCGATCGATTCCATGCGGCGCGCTTCGCCCAGCGACACCAGCGCACTGCGCAGTTCGTCGACATCGCGCAATATGCCGGCGATGCGGGGAGGTTGCTCGTCCTGCACTTGGACGGTGCCGCCAATGATATGGACCCAGCAGAAGTCGCCATCCTTACGGCGCAAACGAACTTCCACATCCGCCCGTCCGCCGCCAAGGAGTGCCGCGAGCGCGGCTTCCAGCTTGCTGCGATCCTCTTCCATGGTTGTTTGCAGCAGCGTGTCCCACTGAAGATCCCGTTCGCCCGGCTCATAATTCAGAAGATACGCGGCCACATCCATGGACCAATGGATGCGGCGATTCGTCGGATCCAGCTCAAACACGGCGTCGCCCAGCATGCGGGCGATGGGGCCCAGCAAATCGGGTGCATGCGCCGCGGATCTATTCTCATTGTGCTCTGTATCCGACATCGTTGATTCATTCTCCGATCTGCATCGCTTGTCATTTATGGCTTTGCGAGCATCGCATGTCAACGTGCATGCGCGTCCATTTCGCCCGCTTACAACGCCCTCCAGTGTCCGGAAAACACCTACTTTCGCGACCATTTCAGCATCACCGGAAAAGCAAAAAAGATTGACAGAAATGAAAGCTCAAGCTCTCGGGTGTAAGTGGTTAGCTGTCAGCGGTATGCACGATTTTTATGCGCCCGTTCAGGCGGGTTTTGGTGCGCTTATTTGCATTGCTTGTTTTGCGGAATTTCGCTAATCTATACCTATGAACTTCTATTGGAGAAAAAGTCTATGTCATCGGATGAAAATTCCTCTGTTGCAGAGGATGTAGTGGAGACCCCCGACAAACAAGATCGGCCTTCGAAAACGAACGCTTCCCCCGCTCCCCCCACCCAGGAAAAGAAGGTCGGCGCCAAGTACGACGCCCAGAATATCACCGTTTTGGGCGGCTTGGATGCGGTGCGGAAACGCCCGGCCATGTATATCGGCGATACGGTGGAACGCGGGCTGCACCATTGCGTCTATGAAGTGCTGGATAATAGCGTGGACGAAGCGCTGGCCGGCTATTGCTCGCACATTCATGTATCGCTGAACGCGGATGGGTCCTGCTCCGTCAACGACGACGGACGCGGCATTCCCGTGGACATGCACGCGACCGAGAAGAAGCCCGCCGTTGAAGTGGTGCTGACGACCCTGCATGCGGGCGGCAAGTTCGATCACAACACGTACAAGGTGTCAGGCGGCTTGCACGGCGTCGGCGTTTCGTGCGTGAACGCGTTGAGTGAATGGTTTGAAGTGGAAGTGCGCCGCGACGGCAAGGTATATCACCAGCGTTTCGAGCGCGGCAAGCCCGTGTCCAAGCTCGAAACGATCGGCAAGACGAAAAGTACCGGCACAAAAATAACGTTCTTTCCCGACGCGCAGATCTTTCAGGTAACGGAATTCAACTGGGACACGCTTGCTTCGCGCCTGCGTGAAATGGCTTTCCTGAATAAGGGCCTTGAAATCAAGCTCTCCGAGGAAGAACCCGCGCGCGAGGAAGTGTTCAGGTACGATGGCGGCATCCGCGAGTTCGTCGATCACTTGAACCGCAATAAGAACGCCCTGCACCCGAAAGTCATCTACATCGAGAAGGAGCGCGAGAACATTGCCGTCGAAATCGCGATGCAATATACGGACGCCTTTGCGGAAAGCATCTTCTCGTTTGCCAACAATATCAACACCATTGAAGGCGGAACGCATATGAGCGGGTTCCGCTCCGCCCTGACCCGTACGGTGAATCAGTATGCGCGCGCCAATAAACTGATCAAAGACGACAAGGTCAGCATGGGCGGCGACGACATCCGGGAAGGGTTGACCGCCGTCATCAGCGTGAAGGTGCCGGATCCGCAGTTTGAAGGGCAGACCAAAACCAAGCTCGGCAACGGCGAAGTCCAGGGCATTGTCGAATCCATCGTCAACGACGAATTGGGAACCTATTTCGAGGAGCATCCCAACGTGGCGCGCCGCGTGGTGGACAAGGGCATGCTGGCGGCGCGCGCACGTGAAGCGGCCCGCAAGGCGCGCGACCTGACGCGCCGCAAAAGCGCGCTCGACAGCGGAACCCTGCCGGGCAAGCTCGCCGATTGTTCCGAGCGCGATCCCGCCATCACCGAACTCTTCATCGTGGAAGGGGACAGCGCCGGTGGCTCCGCCAAACAGGGCCGTGACCGGCGGTTCCAGGCCATCCTGCCGCTGCGCGGGAAGGTGCTGAACGTGGAAAAGGCGCGTCTGGACAAGATCCTGAACAACAACGAAATCCGGACCATGATCACCGCGATCGGAACGGGGATCGGCAAGGAAGAGTTTAATCTGGCAAAATTGCGCTACCACAAAATCGTCATCATGACCGACGCCGATGTGGACGGCCTGCATATCCGCACCTTGCTGCTTACGTTCTTCTACCGGCAAATGCCGGAACTGATCGAGCGCGGCCACGTGTATATCGCATTACCGCCGCTGTACAAAATCAAGCGCAAGAAGAGAGAGCAGTACTTGGACAGTGACAAAGAACTCACCAAGATCCTCCTCGAACTCGGGACCGAAGACCTGAATCTCGTCGACGAAAAAGGCAAGGCGCTCTGCACCGACAAACAATTGCAGGAGATCCTGGACTGCCTCACGGAAATCGAAGAAGTCGGACGCCTGTTGGAGCGCAAGGGCATCGAGTTCAACGAATACCTCGCGCATCGCGACAAGGAGAAGGGATTGTTCCCGCAATATCGCGTGTTGGTGAAGCATAAGGGCGGGACGGAATATAAGTACGTCGCGACAGAAGCCGATCTGCGCAAATACCGCGAAGAGATGGAACGCCAGCTTGGGGACCAGCTCGAAATCTTTACAGAAAATGGAAGCAACGGAGGCGATACGCCGTCGCCGCGTCATCCGGGCCTGCAATGGGTGGAGATCTATTCCGCCAGCGCCCTGGCCAAGCATGTGTCCCTGCTCGAAAAGCGCGGATTTACCGTTGAGCAACTGACGCCGTCCGAGGATCCCATCTTCTACCTCTCGGACCAGGACGGGGAACGCATATCGATTCATTCCCTGCAGGGACTGCTCGATAAAGTGCGCGAGCTCGGTCGCAAAGGCTTGCAGATTCAACGCTACAAAGGACTCGGCGAAATGAACCCGGAACAATTGTGGGAAACCACCATGGACCCGCAAAACCGGAAAATGGATCGGGTCGTCCTCGAAGACGTCGTCAAAGCCGACGAAATCTTCACCATTCTGATGGGGGACGAAGTCGAACCGCGCCGCAACTTCATTCTCAACAACGCACTCAACGTGCGCAATCTCGATATCTAAGTACGATGATGAATAGGTGAAGCCCAAGGCAGAGAGACGGGCACGCTCCTGCGTGACCGGGGACGCGCGGAAGCGCGTCCCTCCAGCCGGCCTCCACAACATCGATTGAAGGACACGAATATGTATCAGCAAAACGAACGACTGGACCGTACCAACATCGAAGAGGAGATGCAGCGGGCGTACATCGATTACTCGATGAGCGTCATTGTTGGCCGCGCCCTCCCGGACGCGCGCGACGGACTCAAGCCCGGCAACCGGCGCATCCTGTTCGCCATGCGCGAACGCGGATGGACCCATAGCAAGCCCTTTGTCAAATGCGCGAAGGTGGTCGGAGAAGTCATCGGTAATTATCACCCACACGGCGACTCCGCGGTATACGATACGCTTGTCCGAATGGCGCAGGACTTTTCCATGCGCGCGCCGCTGATCAACGGGCAGGGGAACTTCGGCAGCATCGACGGCGACCCGCCGGCGGCCTACCGCTATACGGAATGTCGTCTCAACCGGTTGTCCGAGGAGATGCTGGCCGATATCGAGAAAAACACGGTCGATATGCGGCCCAATTTC
>SKZA01000307.1 GCA_007127595.1 Kiritimatiellia bacterium | reverse complement strand
ATGCTGGAGATACAATTAGGTCATAAATTTTGGCAAACTTTTTATCATCATGAGTCCTAAGAACTCTTCCTCTTCTTTGAATAAATTGTCTTGGATTACCAGTACTGGCACAAAAAATGGCGTATTCAGTTCTTGGCACGTCAACACCTTCATCCAAACACTTCATAGCCAATAGTGCATCATATTTTCCTTCTTCAAAGTTTTTAAGAATCCGCCCTCTATCTTTTGTACCTCCAAGAAAATTATGAACAATTAAGCCTTTACTATCTAATAGTCTTGAATAGTGGTTTATAATATGTCTGTCTTCAATATCAATGCGAGACTCTTCTTCTTTCCAATAGTTTGGTTCATAACCTTCGGGAACATAGACAAAAGCATATCTAAAGTTTTTTTTGCCAACATTATCAATGATTTCTGTAATAGCAGACAACTTATTTTGTGCTTTATGGATTACATGCTTTCTTTGAATTAATAACTGTTTCGCTTCTTTTGTGTCTCTGTACCCCCCATTTTTGGTATCAATGTAGCGTCTCAGCCTGTTTGTAAATTCATTGTATTGAGCAATTTCATCATGCTCTAATGTGACAAAAATTGGGTGGTACTCGAATTCACTTAAACTCTCGTTTTCAATAGCCTCTTTCATTGAATAATAAAATGTATATCCGGGCGGATGCGCGTCAAAGAATTGTTCAAGTCTCTTACTGCCAAATTCATCGTATTTTCTCTCTGGAGTTGCAGAAAGACCAATTCGTTTTTCTAAAAAAGTTGGCAAGTTTTTTAAACCACCAGGTGAGCCAAGTGTATGTGCTTCATCAGCTATAAAAGTCATTTCTTTAAACTCCTTTTCAAATTGATGAAATAGACTTTTCAACTTTGAGCGCTGTAATTGTGCGTAGGTCGTAATGAAAGCAAAGTTGGTATTATTCCCAACCTTAACACTAGAGAGTAAACGCTTTAACTGCATGTCCCAATCACGGTCTATACAACTATTGATTACATTTTTGTATTTAAACTTTTCTGAAGCTTCTTCTTGCCACTGATGTGCTAATGGATTTGTAGGCACGACTACTATAAAACGATAAAAACCATTTTTCCGATATTCTTCTAAAATACAGTTTAAAGCTGTTATTGTTTTTCCAGTGCCAGTTGCCATAGCAAAGAGGCCTTTATAGTTGTTTTCTACCCAATTTTCATAGGCTTTGCTTTGGTAGGGAAATGGTTCATCAAATGGAAAACTTGGAAGCCTTAAATCATTTCGTATCCACTTTTTAAATTCTGACGATTCTTTTTTAAGTATTTTACTAGATGATTCGTCCAAAGAATCTAACTTTGAGAAAATTTCTTGTTCATCCCTCACTAATTCCTCAAGGTCCTTATCGAGTCCCTTAGAGTAGATTACAGCTTCAATTTGATTGTAAGATAGGTATTCGTGCCCCTCATCATTCTCTGCGAAAATGTTTGTTAGCTTCTCGGTCTCGTTTTTAATTCTTAATTGTTCCTCAACTGAGCCCCAAGATCTCTTGACTTCTAAGCTCTCCCCATTTTCAACCAGTCCGCTGTAAGTGAAGTTACAACTCCCGCTGAAAAACACTTGATTTACACCATCATCAAATATGCCCTCTTTGTAATGAGACATTTTTCCGGGTTTAATTTTTACAGGTTTAAGTACAAGCCTTTCATTCTTTAATAAAAATTTTAGACAATCAAAGAAATGCTGCTCCCCTTTGGCTAAAATCCTCTCCAATTTGTATACATCGTTATTTACAACTGATTCTATGTAATTGTAATCGAACCCTTCTTCATGGATTACATCCTTTAATATTTTAGCATCATCTTCTGATAAATAGTGATTGGTGATAATACGGACGCTTCCACCATTATAAATAAACTTTGCAAATCCCAGAGATAGAACACGAATTGCATTTGAACTAAAGTACCCTAATCTCAAATCAAGCCTCTTACTATTATTCAGACAAGACAAATAGAACTCTAATGGCTTTCTATCCCCATCAGATGCATAGCTCAAATCCCCCGGAAAATTGACCTTTGTTAGCATTATCCCAAATTAACTTCAATAAAAATAATAGATCTATTATAAAATGCTAATATTATTTTTTATTAAAAAAAATTAAAATCTCAAACATCGTAATATTCATACAAATCTTTACATTTAGTAAATCAATCTAAAGCATCACCCGTGTATTTACCAAATGCTACTTATTCACCAAGTTTATATCTAAACATATTTTAATGGAAGAATACCGTTATTTTCGACAATTAAGTGACCCTCAAATTCATGCTGCATTAATTGGAATAAGCAAATTAGATTGGATTTATGCAAAATATAATCAATCCAAAGAAGATGTGGCTTCGATGATGTATTCTAATCAGTTCGACGTATTACCGCTACTTAATAAGAATGGAACTTATACACAATTTTATAAAACATCTGTGTGGGGCAACTATCAAAAGGAAAACATTACCTGGAAGAATATTGACGAAAAGAATTCAATATACTACCTAACGAGTTTAAGAGATGTTTTTAAACAGTTTAATAATCAGAAGGTAAATTACTTTTTCTTATCCAACCATTCTGAAGCTATTGGATTAATAACTATAGGTAATTTAAACTGCAAGCATGTTTATCTATATTTTTACAATCTTATAAATCAGTTAGAAAAAAAACTCACAAAATTTCTTGTCCAAAAAATTTCAAGAGATGCAATAATTAATTTGTTAAAATCTTATTCAGATAACGATAAGTTACGTTCATCAAGTAAAGATACTCTTTTAAGATTTTTTACTGATAGCGAGACTGGGGTTGACGCTGATATTGTTGAGTATTTATATTTATCAGAGATTTTTATGATCTGCAGAGACAAAAAACTATATAAATATTTAGGCTACAGCTCTGAAAATAAATTTTGCTATAATAACAGTAAAATTAAAAATATAAGGAATATTGTATCTCATCCGAATAAAAGCCTTGTAAAAAATTCTGATTCAATAACAGACATTTGGATTGCCCTCTTGAAAATTGAAGATCTCCTTTCAAAAATTGATCAAAATGTAAGCTCCTGATTAAAACCGGTGTTATATTCGATGGCTGGGAAACGATGAATGAGATGGGGTGAACTGTTTCTTACTTTATTGTATAATTCATTCCCGGGCCAATCCCGTGTTTTGTCAACAGATTCTTAGCTACAAGTTCAGTTAACTTTCGTTTAACCGTAGGCGCCGGATAGCCTAGTTCTTTACTGCTCCGACCAGACTTACAACCCGGATTATTTGAAACAAACATCAAGACTAATCAGACCTATAAGTTTCCAGTCAAGCGTAAGAGAAAAGGTGTGGCTGAATGTATGCATGCCTTGAATTATTTTGATACGATATGATACGATATGATACGATGAAATTTTCTCTTTTCGTCTGTCTGCGAAGCGCACACCCTTTACTCGCGTAAGCCGGGCCGGGGAAATATCGAAGTCTGATAAATATCGAATATTGAATACTGAATATCGAAGGGATGAGGGAGTATATCGCCCCAAAGGGATCCCAATGGGAAATAATGAACACCGTATATCCAATATAGAAGGT
>SKZA01000202.1 GCA_007127595.1 Kiritimatiellia bacterium | reverse complement strand
CTCGGCATCGAACTACCCAACATGCCAAAAGTGATCGAAAATGTAGTCCCGAAAATGACCTGAGAATGCACGACTTTCCTAAGAAATCGCGATGTCGACCGGGCTAACTGACGAACTTGGGTTAAACGCGCTACGCGCGGGAAAAGCTTTTGGGGTCGACCGCCCGCATCACCCCTGCGCTTGACGCAAGGCTTCGTACAAGGCAATGCCGACGGTGTTGGCCAGGTTCAGAGAACGAACGCGATCGGTTCGTTGCGGAATACCGATCACGCTATCCCGCCATTCGGCGAGGAGCTCATCCGGCAACCCGTGCGTTTCGTTGCCGAACACCAGATAATCGCCGGGCTTGAATGCAGCATCGAAATGGGCGCGTGTACCCGTCGTGCTGAAAAAGAAGAGGCGCGTCGGCTGTTCCGCTTCAAGAAACGACGTCCAATTCGAGTGTCGATGCAACTGAACATGCTCCCAGTAGTCAAGACCGGCACGTTTCATGGCCGCATCGGTAAGGCGAAAACCGAGCGGCTCAATCAGGTGCAACGCGGATCCGGTAGCCGCGCACAGACGCGCGATATTACCCGTGTTCGGAGGGATCTCGGGCTCAACCAGAATGATATGAAACGGCGGATCAGGCCAACGAAATGGGAACATGTGTCGTTTTCGTTCTGCAGCAGTCATGCGGGAAAGCTATCATGGCCCATCGCAGAAAGCCATACGGAGCAAGGGAGCAGTGTTCGGTGTTCAGACCGGCCTCTGGAGGTGGCCCCAATGAATAGGTGTAACCGAGACATGTCACGAACATCTATTGGTACATGAAGGGAGGGACGGCGGCCTCGCCGTCCATGGCCCGCGAGCCGCGGGCCCTCCCGGAACATCAGCGCCAGTCGGGCAGGCGCAAGGGCGGCAGCACCTTTTCCAATTCTGCGCGATCGGATTCCATCCACGGCGGAAGTTGCAACGCCTGCCCCAACGACTCCGGCGACTCGTCCAACGTAAAGCCCGGCCCGTCGGTCGCAATCTCGAACAACACGCCGCCCGGTTCGCGGAAATAGATCGAATGGAAGTAACAGCGATTCATGACCGGCGACACCGCCAAGCCTCTTTGCCCGATCTCTGATTGCCACGCAGTCTGTTGCGCGTCGTCCGGGACACGGAACGCCACGTGATGGACCGTGCCCGCCCCATTAAAGCCGCGCGATTCCGTCGACACCTTCACGATATCAACCGCCGAAGCATATGGGCTGCCGCCTTCTGCGCGATACCGCGTACGACCGTTGTCGGTCGCCTCCTCTCTGAAACCCATCACGCCGGACAACAGCGCAATGGTCGGGTCAGGGCCCAATTCCGCGATGGTAACGCCATGGAACCCACGAATGGCGAAATCCGGCGGGATCGGCCCGCCCGCAGGCGCATCGCCGCCGGGCTCCCGTGTCGCGACAATCTCCAAGCGCATGTCATCAGGATCGCGGAATGAAAGCACCTTGTCATCAAACCGGTCCTCTTCCGTCAAGCCGTTCACGCCGCGCTCCTTCAGGCGCTCGCGCCAATAATCCAATGCCGCGGCGGGCACGGCAAAGCCGGTCACCGTTACCTGAGGCGGACCGACCCGCCCACGGCGCGCGCCCGGCCATGCGAAAAACGTCATGGCGGATCCCGGCCGACCGGATTCATCACCATAATAGAGGTGATAGGTGGTCGGATCATCGAAGTTGACGGTCACCTTGATCATGCGCAGACCAAGGACGCCCGTATAGAAATCGATGTTCTTCTGCGCATCCGCTGTGAGCGCCGTAACGTGATGAATGCCCGGAAGAGTTGGTTTCATGGCTGGCCCAGTGTTCAGTATTCAGTGTTCAGGGTTCGGTGTTCAGGGTTCAGATTGGACGGATGGATGGGTGGACGGTTGCAAAGCGTGGCTAAAGAAGTCGTACCAACTTCCACCTCTCTGCGGTCTCCTGTTCAAACTAGATTCGGCATTGCTCATGGTTCCAGCACAATGAACATCGATCTGCGCTCTTTCGGTTCCAAGTGTTTGGTGCGATGTCCCTTACCGGTCACGTCCTCCACCAGCAGAACTTCGCCGCCGCGCAGAACGCGTTTCTCGCCATCGGACACTTCCAGCTCGATCGCGCCGTCGAGCAGGACGATGTATTGTCGCGCAGGCGCGTTATGCCAGTCGTAATCGTAGTCCGGATCATTCTTCCGGAAGATCACCGACTTGGCCGGCACAGACTCCGACAGGCAACCGATCTTGCCCGAATCTGTTAGGTTCATTTCGATATCTTCGAAATGAGTCTCTCCGGATGGATCGGCATAGACACGCGTAACTTTCATGGTTTCCAAAACGACTCCTCTTTGCAAATCATTTGGGCGCGAGACACCGCGCACGGCTTTATCGCCCTTTCGCGATGGTGTCCAGTAGCTTTTGACATTCCTTGATCTCGTCATCATTCACGGCATGCGGCATGTCGGGATAGCGACGCAATTCGACGCGCGCTTTCATGCGCTTGAGCACATCGGCAGTCTCTTTTGCGCGCTCGAACGGAACATGCGCGTCAGGATCATTGACTCCGAGGAAAGCGGGCATCCCCTGAAAGGTTCCGTCATCGCTGCGCTCGATACCGGGCGGGCCGATGTACCCGCCGGTCAGCACCATCAATCCGCCGTATCGTCGCGGATGGCGCAGCGCGTACTCGGTGGCGAGGCACGCGCCCTGCGAAAAGCCGAGCAGCGCAATCTTCTCGGCGGGAATCCCGCGATCCAGCAGGTCGCCTACGAGCGCATCGATCTGTTGAAGCGCGTTATCCAAGTAGGGCTGATTCTCCGCCAGGGGCGCCATGAACGAATGCGGATACCATGTTCCGCCGGGCGCCTGCGGCGCAACCGCCGCGATCTTTGATCGTCCGAGCGCCTGATACAGATCCAGCATGTTCTCGGCCGATGCGCCGCGACCATGAACAAGAATAAGTGTCGCATCCGCCTTCTCCGGTGACGGTCCCCCTTGATAGACATCCTTCATATGCGATATCATACCTTGAACCACTCGAAACGGCAAGCTGGGGGCAACATTGACGAATAGCGAGAAGCCAGAACGAGATCATGGCGAAGATTCGGCACGAAAGAAGGCGCCGGCCTCGGTGCCTTTGAGTCCCGAAGAAATCGCCGACCTGCAACGTCATAAGCGGGAATCGCTGCGATATATACGGGCCTACAGGCAGTCACGCAGACAACCTCGTTACTGATTACGGGCGTCGAGAAGTTGGGGATGAGGGAAGAACAGAATGAATCGCATCTAGAATCTATCCCAAAGCGGCAAGGCATTGACAAAGCTATCCTCCGGCCTATAGAGTCCGTCCTATTCCTGCAAACCGGCTGGATCTCATCCCGACGCAGGGCCGTCGGGACCTGCGGGTTGGGAGAGCGTCCCGACATGGACATGTCGGGAAGGTCGCGGGTTCGCTGCCGACGACCGCGAGATGTGGAGAATAGTGAAAGTTGCTGGGGGGTTAGCTCAGTTGGGAGAGCGCTTGAATGGCATTCAAGAGGTCGTGGGTTCGACTCCCATACCCTCCACCAGCACCTGCTTTGTGTATGTTCTGCAAAGCATCTCTACGGGTCGATTCT
>SKZA01000158.1 GCA_007127595.1 Kiritimatiellia bacterium | reverse complement strand
TCTTGCGGCGCAGCTCGTCCACCAGGCGATTCGCTCCGCCCTGCCGCATTTCTTTCACTAGAGAGTACGTCGGAGCGGCAAAGCGGGTGCCCGCGCCACCCATCGCCTCCCAGTTTCCGAGATGGCAACATAGAATGTAACCGCCCCGACCCTCAGCCAGTGCGCGTTCTGTGTGTTCCTGTCCTTCCGGGGTGGTCTCGCCAAGAATGTCTATGCGGACTGAACGCAAAAACTCGAAGACCGTGAGAAAGAAATGCTTCATCGATTCGCGTCCCATGCGCACGCGTTCCGCTTTCGACATTTCGTCGCCAAAGGCAATCGTGAGGTTCTTCAGAATGAGGCGACGCCTGAAGCGGAATACGTCATAGAAAAGCGCGGCGAAGACGCGCGCCAATTGGTCCAATCGCGTCGGACTGAGGCGACTCAGGACAATTCCGACGCCTTTGATGATTCTGTACATGTTCGCTGACCTTTGGTATTCGGAGGCGCATGGTACGAAGGAATCGGCAATTGTAAAAAGTTTTTTGGAGCAGGGAACGGATTGGAGCAGCGGCAAGTCATACGTTCGGCGGGTGTAGTAGGGGGCTACACCATGTTGAGCCGCGGTCTGGGGCTCGTACGGGATATCCTGATGGCGGGCTTTTTCGGAACGACACTGCCGATGTCGGCCTTCGTCATTGCGTTCACTATTCCGAACCTCTTTCGGCGTCTGTTCGGTGAGGGCGCACTGTCTGCCGCCTTCATTCCTGTATTTATTGAGACACGGGAAAAGGAAGGCGAGACGGAGGCTTGGGCGGTTGCCCGCAACATCCTTTCCATGCTGACCTTGTTCCTGTCCGTCGTGATTATCATCGGCCTGGTTGTAATGACCGTCTGGCTGTGGCGTCCGGAATCCGGGCCCATGACGGCCATGACCTTGTCGTTGTTACGGATCATGCTGCCGTACATGCTGTTTATCTGTCTGGCGGCAATCTGCATGGCGATTTTGAATTCCTATCACCATTTCGCCACACCGGCCTTTGCGCCCAGCCTATTGAATCTCGTCTGGATCCTCTCCGTTCTCGTGGTGTGTCCGTTTTTGGGCGATACGCCCGAACAGCAGATCTACGGGGTGGCCTGGGCCGTGTTCGTGGCCGGTCTGCTGCAATTGGGTGTGCAAGTGCCCAAAATGATGCACTTCGGTTATCGGCCCGGATGGTCGCTCCATTTCGGTGATATGCGCGTAAGGCGGATATTCCGGCTGATGGGGCCCGCCTCCCTCGGGATGGCCATCACGCAGATCAACGTGTTGATCGACCGGCTGATGGCCGGCTGGATCGGGGCATGGGCGCCTGCTGCACTATTTTTCAGCGAACGACTGATCTATTTCCCGCAGGGGATCTTCGCGACGGCATTGAGCACGGTTCTGTTGCCGGTCTTCTCCGGGCACGCCGCGCGCTCTGATCATCACCGCATGCTGCGCACCATCAACTATGCGCTGCGCAATCTGTTCTATGTGATGATTCCGGCGTCGATCGGCCTGCTCGTTTTGGCGCGTCCCATTGTGCAGATGATATTCGAACGCAACGCTTTCGGCGAGGCCTCGACGGAGTTCACCGCGGTAGCCCTGATGTTCTACGCGCCGGGCCTGTTGGTCTTCAGCTTGAGTAAAGTCTTCGTTCCCGCTTTCTATGCGTTGCAGGACACAAAAACGCCCGTAAAGGTAGCCGTCTGGTGCGTGGCATTGAAGATTGTCTTGAGCCTGATCTTCATTCTGACGTGGCCGGTGCACCTGAAACACGCGGGCCTCGCTTTGGCCACGGTGCTGGCCGAGACGGTGAACGGCGTTGTGTTGGCCTGCCTCTTGTATCGACGACTGGGCTCGCCCGGTTGGCGGGAGATCGTCGCCAGTGTCCTGCGTAGTCTGATCGCGGCGGGCATCATGGCGCTCTGCGCGGTGTACGCGCATGGAGTGATCGCAAACTTGTTGACCGTTCATCAGGTTGTGCCGGAGGAACTCGGACGGATCGTGGCCGTCTTGTCGTCCATCGGGCTGGCCATGGCCGTCTACTTCCTCGTCACACTGCTCGCCGGCTCGCCGGAAATCCATAGCGTCATGCGAGCGTTGAAGCAGAAGTTCGGTCGCGCAAGCCGGGCGTAGGCGACTGAGAAACCGAACGCGCGGACGCAAAGCGATCAGGGTGTTTCCATAGGCGCATGCACGCCAACATGGAGGGACGACCTCCGTGTCGTCCTGTTCGTGATCGGGACCATGTGCGGACGGGACAGAGCCCGTCCCTCCAAGGGAAATATTCATTCGTCAGTGTTTATAGATATTGCAGGGAATTCTGAAACACCACACCAAATTCCCCTCACGAAACGGCGAAGAGCTATTTCTTGATGAAGGGAGGCGCTGGATGGGCGCCATCCCCCTTGCATTGCCGACTGCTTTCCCGTAGGGTACGAACTCTTTTTACCGGCGATTTCCCATGTTCAGGTGACGTATGCAGTGGTTGTTGAAGAAGATAATCGGTTCGAAAAACCAGCGTGATATCAAAAGGATTCGACCGCGTGTGGAGCAAGTCAACGCGATCGAAGAGGAATATCAGCGTCTGTCCGACGACGAACTGAAGGCCAAAACGGAAGAATTCCGAAAGCGTCTCGCAGACGGCGAGACGGTCGAGGATATCCTGTGCGAGGCGTTTGCCGCGGTGAAGAACGCCTGTCGACGTTTAGTGGGCCAGACGATTACGGTGACGGATACCCCCATCAAATGGGACATGATCCCCTTTGACACCCAGGTCATCGGCGGAATCGTGTTGCACCAGGGGAAGATTGCGGAAATGGCCACGGGCGAAGGTAAAACGCTCGTCGCCACCATGCCGGTCTATCTGAATGCCTTGACGGGGAAAGGGGTGCACGTCGTCACGGTGAACGATTACCTGGCGCGACGCGACTCGGAGTGGATGGGCGCGGTCTACAAATTTCTCGGTCTGACCGTCGGCTGTATTCAAAATGCCATGCCGCCACCCGAGCGTAGGGAACAATACAACTGCGACATCACCTACGGTACGAACAGTGAGTTCGGTTTCGACTATTTGCGGGACAACATGGCCATGCGTCCCGCCGACATGGTGCAGCGCGGTTTTCATTATTCGGTCGTCGATGAAATCGACAGTATCCTGATCGATGAAGCGCGGACCCCGCTGATTATCTCCGGTCCAGCGCCGCACACGCCCCACCAATACAACGAATTCAAGCCGCGCGTCGAACGTCTGGTGCGCCAACAGCGCGATCTCTGCAACCGCAAGATGCGCGAGGCGAAGGAACTCCTTGAAGAAGGGGAAGTGGAAGAAGCGCAATTGCTGCTCTATCAGGTGCATCAAGGGATGCCGCGCAATAAGATGCTGCTCGAGCTGATGGAAGACCCCGGACAGCGCCGCCTTGTGGAGCAGATTGATGCGTATATGCTGACGGATATGAGGAAGGAACAGGCGCGTGAATTGCGCGAAGAACTGTTCTTCGTCATCGATGAGAAGGGGCACGACGCCAGTCTGACGGAAAAGGGGAGTACGGCATTGAGTCCCGATGATCCGGACGCCTTTGTCGTACCCGATCTGGTCTCCGCGTTGGCCGAACTGGACGGCGATGAATCGCT
>SKZA01000107.1 GCA_007127595.1 Kiritimatiellia bacterium | reverse complement strand
GTCATCATTC
This sequence comes from Kiritimatiellia bacterium, assembly GCA_007127595.1. Lineage (GTDB taxonomy): Bacteria > Verrucomicrobiota > Kiritimatiellia > SLAD01 > SLAD01 > SKZA01. The sequence continues at coordinate 3,636 of SKZA01000107.1, read as the reverse complement.
CCACCGTGAACCCGGAGCACATCACTCCGCTGACCGAATCCTTTCACTCGGTCATCGCCCACGCCATTGTGTCCCATCCGAAACTGAAGGCGGCGTCCACCAAATGGGAATCCGCCGTGGGCAAAAGCAAGTAGGTCTTGCAGCCATGTCTCCGGAAGACCAGATCCCTCGATTGCGCGATTTGCGGATCAAAATATTTTCCGACGGCGCCGATCTTGATTCGATCATCGACGCTTATCAGGCGGGTCTGGTGAAGGGGTTCACGACCAATCCGACCCTGATGGCGAAGGCCGGCATTACCCATTACCTTACGTTTGCCCGCGAAGTGCTGCGTGTGGTCACGGATCTGCCGGTTTCGCTTGAAGTCTTTGACGACGAGTTCGATGAAATGTATCGCCAGGCGCATATTCTCAATGATCTGGCGCCCAATGTGTATGTGAAGATTCCCATTACGAACACGAAAGCCGAATCCGCGATTCCCCTGATCGCCAAACTGTCGGGGGAAGGATTAAAGTTGAACATTACAGCCATAATGACATTGGCCCAAGTGCGCGATGTCTTTGAGGTCTTACCCGATGATGCGAAAGCGTTCATCTCCGTATTCGCCGGGCGCATTGCGGATTCCGGTCGTGATCCGGTCCCTATCATGCAGGAGGCCCTTGATGTGCTTCGTCCGAAACCCGGCGCCGAGTTGTTATGGGCCAGCCCGCGCGAGGCCTTAAACATCCTGCAGGCGGAATGGATCGGCTGTCCCATCATTACCGTCACGCCGGACGTCTTGAAGAAAGCTCAGCTCTTCGGGAAAGATCTTGATGAGTTCTCGCTGGAGACGGTGAAAATGTTCTATAACGATGCGAAGAAGAGTGGGTTTAGGATATAATGATCATCACACGCACACCTTTTAGAGTCACCTTGGGCGGGGGCGGGACGGATTTGCCGTCGTTTTACGAGCCGCATGGCGGCTACGTCTTCGCGATGTGCATCAACAAATACATGTACCTCATGCTCAACCGTCGTTCCGTGGCCGACCGGAAGATCGTGATACGGTATAGTCAGGTGGAAACGGTAGACAGCATCGACGAAATCCATCATCCGCTCGCGCGTGAAGCCCTGCGCATGCATGATGTGCGGGAAAATATCGAACTGACGAGCGTGGCGGATATGCCGGGCAAGGCGGGTTTGGGCTCGTCGGGCGCCTATCTGGTGGGCCTGCTTGCCGCGATTCATCGTTACAAAGGGACGTCGGCTTCCGTCCATGAATTGGCCGAGGAGGCGTGTCGCATTGAGATGGATATTCTGAAAGAGCCGGTGGGTAAGCAGGATCAATACATGGCCGCGTTTGGCGGGTTTCAGGAGTTGGAGATTGCGCCAGACGGGCACGTCCAGGTCACGCCCGTGCCAGTGGACGATGAAGCCGTGCGCGAACTGTCGGCCAAAGCGGGTATGTATTACACCGGCGTACAGCGTTCAGCGACGGCCGTTTTGAAAAGCCAGGATCAAGCCGCGCGCAGGATGGACAGTCCGGATCATCAGCGGGTTGTGGACAGCCTTCAGCACATTAAGGAGATCGGGAAAAACATTCGCCAGGCATTTGCCAACCGGGATCTGGACGCTTTCGGCCGATTGATGGATGAACACTGGCAATACAAGAAACGGATGTCGCGCAGCATCAGTTTGACCGTTTTGGAAGAGCTATACGAGCGCGTCAAAACCGATTTTGGCGTCCTGGGGGGAAAGATCATAGGTGCGGGCGGGGGCGGATTCATCATGCTTTACTGTCCCAAGCGAGGAACGGAACTGGACACGTTCATGGCGGAGCAGGGCATGCCGCGGGTGGCGTATGCACCCGCGCCCGAAGGCGCGGTGGTCATCAACGATATGCGAGAGATGGACGGATCATGAGCGATCGAGCTACCACTTCCTATTTCATTACCGGCGGCGCCGGATTTATCGGGGCGAATCTGTCGAATTACCTTCTCGACGAAACCGACGCACGGGTGACGGTCTATGACAACTTCAGTACGGGCCGCAAAGAACATTTCGGGCAGCGGGTTGACGATCCGCGCCTGCAGATTATCGAAGGCGATCTGCGCGATACCGGCCCCTTGCGCGCCGCGTTGGCGGGCCATGAGGCGGTGTATCACTTCGCGTCCAACTCCGACATCGCGCGCGCGGCGAAGGAACCATCCATCGACTTCGATAACGGAACGGTATTGACGCACTGTATCCTCGAGGCCATGCGGGAAACGGGTGTGAAGCGTATCCTATTCACGTCGGGCAGCGGGGTGTATGGGGAGGTGCCGCCTGAACCGATTCCCGAAGCGTGGCCGCATATGATCCCGGTATCGACCTACGGCGCGTGTAAACTGGCGTGCGAGGCGCTCATCGCCGCTTATGCCTTTATGTTCGACATGAGGGGCACCGTATTCCGCTTCGCCAACGTGGTCGGACCGATGCAGACGCATGGGGTGGCCTATGATTTCATTCAGCGACTCCACCGAGAGCCTGGGCATCTCTTGATCTATGGCGATGGGACACAGAGCAAACCTTATATCCACATATCGGACGTCATCGCCGCCTTCCGCCATATCGAACAGTCGCAGGAACCCCATTACGACGTTTACAATGTGGCGTCTGAGGACTTTCTGACGGTCAGCGAGATCGCGGATATCGTCACTGAACGCATGGGGCTTTCCGGCGTGCGATACGATTATACAGGGGGCTCCCGGGGGTGGAAGGCCGACGTACCGCTCTATCGGTTGGATACGACCAAGATTCGCTCCACGGGCTGGACCAACCGAATGAACTCGCGCGACGCCGTCACGGCTTCCGTGGAGGCGATGTTGCGGGAAGGACATTCCGCTTGATATGATGAGAAATAAATATAGATTATCATCATATGGATTGGAGATATGATGAGAATTACGGTGGATATTGAAGATCGCATGTTGCGCGAGGTGCAGCGGGCGACGGGAATAGAGAAAAAGTCTCCAGCCGTTCATGCCGCACTGAAGGAGTACATACGCCAGGAGCGATGCCGACAGGTCATCGGGATGGTAAAGGAAGGGCGTGTGGACTATGGCATGACCAACGAAGAACTGGAAGCGGCCATGGGCGATGACGCTGGTTGATACATCCGCCTGGATTGAATTCATGCGACGCATGGGCAACCCCAGGGTGAAGGATGCTGTGGCGAGCTGCATGCGATTACGGATGGCGGCTGTAACCGGCCCGGTCATTACGGAGCTCATTGCGGGAAGCAAAAATGAAAGGGAGCGCGCGTTTCTGGCCAAGATTGTTGGGCTGTGCTCGGAAGTCGCGTTCCTGGATGATTGGTGGCTCATCGCCGGGGAACTCAAGCAAACGCTCATTCGAAAGGGGGTCGCGATACCAATCATGGACGTTCTGATTGCTGTTGCTGCGAAGGAGAGCGGCATGCCGATTCTCAGCGCGGATCGGGATTTTGAAACGTTGAGGCGTTACGCTTTGCCGGAATTGCAGGTGGAACTTATCTCATGAAGGAGGAGGTCCAAATCCTCGGTCAGGATATTCGCCGCGTCTTTCTGACCGGAGGAGCGGGTTTTATCGGGAGTCACGTGGTCGACACGCTCTTGCCGCAAGGGTATGCGGTGACGG
>SKZA01000036.1 GCA_007127595.1 Kiritimatiellia bacterium | reverse complement strand
CGTTTTGGCATTCCCATTTCCGACGAAGAGGTCGGCAAGGCGCCGTTTTATCGTCCATCGGATGATAGCCCGGAAATGAAATACCTCCATGAGCGGCGCAAGGCATTGGGGGGGTACACGCCCGCGCGGCGCAATACGATGGTATCCATCAAGGCGCCGGAAGAGGATCTCTTTGAGGAATTCTATAAGGGCACGGACGGCCGTGAAGTCTCGACGACGATGGTGGCCGTTCGTCTGCTCACGAAGTTATTGAAGGATAAGAACGTAGGCAAGTTAATCGTACCCATCGTGCCTGACGAGGCGCGTACATTCGGCATGGAGGCGCTCTTCCGACAGGTAGGCATATATGCGCACGCCGGGCAGTTGTACGAGCCGGTCGATGCCGACAGCCTCCTCTACTATAAGGAATCGAAGGACGGGCAATTGCTCGAGGAAGGTATTACGGAGGCGGGCTCCATGAGTTCGTTCATCGCCGCGGGCACGGCGTACACGAATCACGGGATCAACACCATCCCCTTCTTCATTTATTATTCGATGTTCGGTTTCCAACGTATCGGGGACCTGATCTGGGCCGCAGGCGATATGCGTTGCAAAGGCTTCATGCTCGGTGGCACGGCGGGCCGCACCACATTGGCCGGCGAAGGATTACAGCATCAGGACGGACACAGCCACCTGCTCGCCTATCCGGTGCCCAACAACATCGCCTATGACCCGACCTATGCCTATGAGTTGGCGGTCATCATCAAGGACGGGATCAAGCGGATGTATGTCGATAAGGAAGACATCTTCTATTACATCACCGTCATGAACGAGAATTACGCCATGCCCGCCATGCCGGAGGGGCATGTGGAAGGCATTCTCAAGGGCGCGTATAAGATTCGGCAGTCGTCCGTAAAGAAATCCGCGCTCAAGGCGCAACTGCTCGGCAGCGGCGCCATTTTGAACGAAGTTTTGAAAGCGCAGGAGATCCTGGCCGACCAATACAAGGTGCAGGCGGATGTGTGGTCCATCACGAGTTACAAGGAGTTGCGGCGCGATGCGAAGGATATCGAGCGCTGGAACATGCTGCATCCGGCCGACGAGCAGAAGGTGCCGTATGTCACACGTTGTTTCGGCAAGCAACCCGGGGTTTTCGTCGCCGCGTCCGATTACGTGAAGACGCTGCCCGACTCGATCGCGCGTTGGTTGCCGGGCCCGCTGCACTCGCTCGGAACGGACGGATATGGACGAAGCGAAAACCGCGCCGCTCTCCGGGACTTCTTTGAGGTCGACGCCCGGTACGTCGTGGTGGCCACGTTGCATTCCCTGGCGCGACAGGGCAAATTGAAACCGGCCGTGGTCAAGAAAGCCATCAAGGATCTGGATATCGATCCTGAAAAGCTCAACCCGATGTCGTCTTAAGGCGAAAGGACTGATTCATTATGGCCATCGAATTCAAAATTCCTGATCTCGGGGAAAACGTGGATACCGGCGAAGTCGTCGCGATCCTCGTCAAGGAAGGGCAGACCATAGCGAAAGACGATCCCGTCGTCGAACTCGAAACCGGCAAGGCCACCATCGAAGTCCCGTCGGACACCGCCGGGAAGATCACCCAACTGCACGTCAAAGAAGGCGATTCGGTAAAGCCCGGACAGGTCGTCCTGACGCTTGAAGGCGACGGAGCCGACGACGAAGCGCAGGACGAGCCCCCGTCGGGAAAGGCGGAAGAGAAGGAACAAGAAGACGCCTCGAAAGACGAGAAGGAAGACGAAAAGGACGAGAAGGCGGAAGAGAAAGAGGAACCTGCCAAGCAAGAGCCCGAAGAGAAGAAAGACGCGGAAGAAGAAAAAGCCGCGGTTGGGTCGAAAGAAGAAGCGGCGCCTCAACCTGCTCCGTCGCAGGGCGATCGCCTGCCCGTGGCCGCGGCCCCGTCCGTGCGCAAGTTCGCCCGGGAAGTCGGCGTCAACATCGCGCAGGTATCGGGTACGGGCGCCAAAGGCCGGATTACCGTCGACGATGTTAAGGCGCACGCCAAGCGTTTGCTGACGCAACCCGGCGCGCCCGCCATGACCGGCAGCGCGGCGATTCGTGTGCCGCCCCTGCCCGACTTCAGCAAATGGGGCGAGGTCGAACGCGAGCGCATGAACAATGTGCGCAAGATGACCGCCCAGCACATGGCGCTCTGCTGGGGCACGATTCCGCATGTAACGCAACATGACAAGGCCGACATCACGGATCTCGAAAAGATGCGGAAGCGGTACGCGAAGAAGGCCGAAATGGCCGGCGGAAAACTCACGTTGACCGCCATGCTGTTGAAGATCGTGGCGTCCGCGCTGAAGGTCTATCCGCAATTCAACGCCAGCGTGGATCTCGCGAATGAAGAGCTGGTACTGAAGAAATATATCAACATCGGTGTGGCCGTGGATACGCCGAAAGGCCTCGTGGTGCCCGTGGTGCGCGACGTGGACAAGAAGAACATCATCGAGCTGTCCGTCGAACTCACTGAAATCGCGGAGAAATCGCGTGACGGGAAGGTGTCGCCGAATGATATGCAGGGCGGCACGTTCACGATATCGAATCTCGGCGGCATTGGGGGCAGTCACTTCACGCCGATCGTCAATCATCCGGAGGTCGCGATTCTCGGGGTCGGGCGCGGTGCGTATGAGTCAATTTTCATCGACCACGAATTCGTGCCCCGCATGATGTTGCCCATGTCGCTGTCATACGATCACCGGGTCATCGACGGCGCGGACGGCGCGCGATTTTTGCACTGGATCGCCGAGGCGATTCAGGAGCCGTTGCTCGTGGCCATGGAAGGATAGAAGAGAGTGTTCAGTGTTCGGTGTTCAGTGTTCAGTTTTAAGAACGGGTCACCGAATTCCCACTGAGCACTGAATACTGAACACTGAATACGCCTACGCGCTGGATTAAAGAATACGGGACATGTCTCATGACTAAAGATGCATCAAAGAAATCCGTTGTGGTTATCGGCGGCGGGCCGGGCGGTTATCCCGCGGCGTTTTACGCGGCGGATCACGGGATGGACGTTACGCTGATCGATACGGAAAAGAATCCGGGCGGGGTGTGCGTCTATCGCGGTTGCATTCCGTCCAAGGCCCTGTTGCATGTTGCGCGCGTCATTGAAGAAACGCAGGAAACCGCAGAAATGGGCGTCACCTTCGGCAAACCGAAGATCAACGCCAAGAAGTTGCGGGAATGGAAGGACAGCGTGGTCGGACGCCTGACGGGCGGCACCGGCATGCTGCGCAAACAGCGCAAGATCAAGGATATTCAGGGTTACGCCTCGTTTGTCGATGAGCATACGCTAGAAATCGAGAAGGCCGACGGAAAGAAGGAAAAGCTGACATTCGACCACGCCATCATCGCCACGGGTTCGCGTCCCACGGTGATTCCGGCACTGGATATCGATTCGCCGCATGTCGTGGATTCGACCGGCGCGCTGGACCTGGAAAATATACCCAAGAACTTCCTCGTCATCGGTGGCGGATATATCGGGCTGGAAATGGGCACCGTCTATGCCGCGCTCGGCTCGAAGGTGTCCGTCATTGAAATGACCGACGGTCTGTTGCCCGGGGCGGATCGGGATTTAGTGAAGATCCTGGCCAAACGTCTCGAGAAGAAGTTCGAAACCATCATGCTGAGCACG
>SKZA01000362.1 GCA_007127595.1 Kiritimatiellia bacterium | reverse complement strand
CGTACTCAACTTTACACCGACCCCTCGAGAGGGCTATCGTGTAGGGGTTCCCTATGAAGGGGTGTACAAGGAGATCCTTAACACGGACTCCGCACATTTTTGGGGCAGCAATATGGGTAATTGGGGGGGGATCCCCTCCGAGCCCACGCCTTGGCAGGGGCGGGAGCACTCGATTCTGCTCACCGTGCCGCCTTTGGCGGGCTTGTATTTTCGCCCCGATACGACGGCGTGATACGGAAGGAAGGTGGAGCATGCGCATACGTAGTAGATCGATCGCACTGATGGCGATCCTGTTGGCCATACCATTTATTTGGCCGGTGCAGACGGCCGATGCGCGCTTCCAGAAGAGGCAGGGCTGGGTCACGGCGGCGTTTGACGGGGATTGTGAAAATCTCATCGCCGATCAAATTCAGTCGGCTCGTCGCGAGTTGCTCATCGCCATCTTCATTATGACCAGTCAGCGCTTGGAAAATCTGGTGGCCACGGCCGCTCAACGCGGGGTCACCGTACGTGTCAAATATGATATTAATCAGGCGCGTCACGCGAGTATGCAGCGGGCGCTTAAGCGCTTTGAAGAGGTTGGGATCGAGTGTACGCCGATTGAAATGACCCGTACCGGCGCATCCATGCACCATAAGTTCATCGTCATCGACGGGCTGCGCGTGATCACCGGCTCCTATAACTTCACCGCCATGGCCGCCGGCTGGAACTACGAAAATTGCATCCTCATCGAATCCCAGCCCATCGCCCGCGAATTCCAGCAGATCTTCGAAAGCATCGAAAGCCGATAGACCGTTCGTTAACACGGCGCGCGCAGATTTGTTTCAATTGGAGCCCGCGTGCCGTAAAGATCGCTGCGACTGTCAGTTCCGCTTGATCAGCCGTTCTACGGCGTAGCGTCCGCCGCCCATGAGCATGAGCGCGATGGAGAGCGTCCAGTATAGCAGCGCCTTTTCTTTGCCCGTGAATGGGTCGCCCGCATGCGCGATGAAGGCCGCCACGGTCATGGTACAAAAGATGAAGAACGCGGCATAACGAGTGAAAGCGCCTAAAGCCACCAACAATCCGCCTACTAATTCCGACAAGGCAGCCATCCATGCGAAGAGGGCGGGCAGCGGAAACCCCATCTCCGACACGCCCTGCGCGAACTGTTCCATTCGGCCCTCGTCAAAGAGCTTGCCGTACCCATGATACGCAATGCCGAGACCCGTCATGATACGCAGCGCCAGTAATCCAACATCATGATACCACTTCATGTCCTGCCTCCTTGTCTTGTGCGTGCTCGCGAATGCCGAAAACAGCCTTCAACTTGCGCATCAAATCATCCAACAACGTATAGATTACCGGAACGACCACAAGCGTCAACAAGGTGGAAATCGTCATACCGCCGATGACGACAACGCCCAGCGGCGCGCGCGCTTCACCGCCCGCACCCAGTCCGAGGGCAATTGGTAAAACACCGAAGATGGTGGTGACGGCCGTCATCAGGATCGGGCGCAAACGTACTTTGCCGGCAAGGACCACCGCTTCATTCCGTATCATGCCCGCTTCCCGCTGGCGATTCGTGTAGTCGATTAACAAAATGCCGTTCTTGGTGACCAGTCCCGTGAGCATGATCAAGCCGATGAAGCTGAAGATGTTCAACGTCTGGCCGGTCAACCAGAGTCCTCCAAAGGCGCCGACCAGGGCCAACGGCAGACCGAGCATGATGGTGAAGGGATGAATCCAACTATTGAACTGCGCCGCAAGGACGAGGAAGACCACAACGACCGCCAGGAACAAGGTGAAGAAGAGCGCCCTGAACGATTCTTCCATGTCCCGCGCGGTGCCGGTCAATTCGAAGGTGGTTTCCGCCGGGAAGATGTCGTCGGCCATCTCGCGCACGATGCTTAAGGCGTCGCCCAATGCAAGGCCCTCAAGGTTGGCGGAGACGGTGACCGAGCGCACGCGATTGAAGTGGTTGATCTGGCTGGGCCCGACCGCTTCCTCGAAACGCGCGAGATTGGCAAGGGGCACGAGGTCGCCGGTGCGTGAGCGCAGGTAGATCTGTTCCATGCCGCGGGGCGCGGCGCGGTCATCTTCCCGCAGCCGCACGATGACATCGTATTGTTTGCCGCGCTCCTTGTAATCCGTCACGTCCAGGCCGCCCAAGAGGATCTGGAGGGCCTCGGAAATGTCCGCCACCGAAATGCCGAGCACGGCGGCGCGTTCGCGGTCGATATGAACGATCAATTCGGGTTTGTTCAATTCGAGGTCCGTGTCCACGTCCAGGAAGCGGACGTCATCGCGCAGGCGACGGACGAGATCCTCGGAACCGCCTGCCAGGACGCTCATGTCCGGGTGTTGCACGACGAATTGTACCGGCCGCGTATCCTGCCGTCCGCCGAAGGGGGACCGTTCGCGCAGGAAGACCATGATACCCGGAATAGTCGCCGTGCGTTGACGCACCTCCCCCATGACCTCGAACTGGTCGCGTTCGCGTTCCCGACGATCCGTCAGGGAAACAAACGCCACGCCGCGGTTCGGCGGACCGCCGCCCAAGCCGAGAATGCCCATGTAGGTACGGATCTCGGGCACGTCGCCCAGAATGTCTTCGACCTGCATCAGGTAGCGATCCATGTACTCCAAAGTCGCACCCTCCGGCCCGCGAAAGAAGGCAATCATGGTACTCTGGTCCTGTTGCGGGGCGAACTCGCCGGGAATGAGCGTGAACATGAATAGCCCGGCGCCGAACGCGAGAATGGCCAACACGACCGTCAGGAAACGGTGACGCAACGCGCGTATGAGCGTTCCTTCATACCAGTCGCCCAGCTTGTTGAAGCCGGACTCCAGCACGTTATAGACCTTGCTGTGCCGTTGCTTCACGCGAATGATGCGTGAGGACAACATCGGCGTAAGGGTGAGGGCAATGAACGTGGAAATGAAGATCGCCGACGCGATGGTTAAGCCGAATTCATAGAAGAATACCCCGATCATTCCGGTTACAAAAGCGACGGGGACGAAGACGGCGGCCAGTGTGATGGAACTGACAATGATGGCAAACCCGATTTCCGACGCGCCATTGCGCGCGGCCTGAATCGGACTTTCATGTTCCTGTTCCATGTGCCGATAGATATTTTCCAGCATGACGATGGCGTCGTCCACGAGCAGGCCGATGGCGAGGATCAACCCGAGCAGCGTAATCACATTGATGCTGAAGCCGAGGATGTTCATCACGCCGAACGTGCCCATGACGGCCACGGGAATGACAATGGCGGGGATAAAACTGGTGCGCAGGCTGCGGAGAAACACAAAAATGACGAGTACGACGAGTAGCGCCGCCAACAGCAACGTGTTCTGGGTGGAGGCGATGGATTCGCGTATGAATCGCGATCCATCGAAGGCTACCTGCATATAGACGCCCTGCGGCAATTCCGGTTCCAATCGGTCCAGTTCTGCCTGCACGCGATCGGCGACGTCCACGGTGTTCGCCTGGCTCTGGCGTAGGATCCCCATACCTACGGACGGGCGACCCGTGAAACGCGCCAACGTGCGCTCGTTGGAAACGCCCTGAACCGCTTCGCCCACATCCCGTAATCGGATCGGTACGCCGTTGCGCGACGCAATGATGAGGTCGTTGAACTGTTCCGGGCGCTCGAAGCGGCCTTGGGTGCGTACT
>SKZA01000117.1 GCA_007127595.1 Kiritimatiellia bacterium | reverse complement strand
GTGCTTCTTTCCGCGTTGAGCCAAGTCATGTTGACCCTGTCTCGGCTGGCTCAGGATCTCATGTTGTACACCATGCCGGAATTCGGCTATTTCTCCCTGCCCGCCGAATATTGCACCGGCAGCAGTATCATGCCGCAAAAGAAGAATCCCGACGTGCTTGAACTGGTTCGGGCGAAGTCCGCACGGGTCATGGCGCATTGCGTGGGGGTATACGATCTGGTGAAGGGTGCTCCGTCCGGCTATAACCGGGACCTGCAGGAAGCGAAGGAACCCTTCCTGGACGGTCTTCAAACCACACGGGCCAGCGTGCGAATCATGACGCGGCTGGTGGCGGGGGTGACGGTGAACCCGGACGCGTTACTCAAAGGGTTCACCCCTGAAGTGTTTGCGACCGATCGCGCGCTGGAGCTGGTCGGGGAGGGCATGCCTTTTCGGGACGCCTACCACCATGTGAAGGAACACCTGCACGAACTCGAGCATATGGACCCACACGACGCCATTGCGCGGAAGAAACATCTCGGCGCCACGGCAGGTTTGGATTTCGAGGCATATGAGGTGCGGCTACAAATGGTCACCGATGCCGTCCATGAGCGGCAGACCGCATTTCACGCGGCCATCAGCCGGTTGCTGGGCGTGCCGTACCCTGCGTTGGACGGCTGATTTCAGTCGCTATATCTTTTCGATGCATGCTCTGGGCAACACGGAGGTTGCCCCTTTAGTTCGTGTATCAGACCACACTGCATTGCAGAATCATCTAGGAGCAACGCGTTCCTGCCTGTCCGTTCTGAAGTACGCGCTTCGCTTAACTTCAGGGCCCGCCTCCGGCCATGCGCGTTAACTTTAGGATGCCGCGTCCCCACGATTTTGTGCCGTGGGGGGGCGACAAATCGAATCAGAAAAGAATCGAAAATCAGCCTACAGGAGCCTGTGTAGAGCGAATCTGGGACGTTCACGACTTCATTCGCTCCTGTTCAGGCTCCGGCCAGAACGAAAGGTCCGACTATTTTCATCCTTTCCGCTCCCACGGCCCAAGGCCGTGGGGGGCGTTTTGACGATCAGGTCCTGTGATGCGCGGCGCTTTACGCCTCGAAATCGGACCGCGGTATTACCGGTTCGTGGCGGAGATCAAGGCTTCCAGTTTGGCTTGGGCGGCGCCGGAATCGATGGCCTCGGCGGCCCGCTGCAGACCTTCGCGTAGATCGGCCGCCTTACCGCCCGCCACAATGGCCGCGGCGGCGTTGATGAGTACGATATCGCGTTTCGGCCCTTTCCCTCCCGCAAGGAGCGCCCGCAGAATTTCCGCGTTTTCTTCCGGGCTGCCCCCGCGCAGGTCTTCCGGGGAAGCGGTAGGCAATCCAACGTCTTTCGGCCAGATTTCGTAGGTCTTCATTTCGCCCTGATTCACTTCGCCGATGTACGTAGCGGTGGTCGTCGTGATTTCGTCTAGACCATCGTCGCCGTGCACGACGAACATGCGTTGCGCGTTCAATCCCGCGAGCGCTTCGGCCATGATGGGTACCAGATCGCGATGATAAACGCCCAACACGCCGTGTTGCGCGCCCGCCGGGTTGGAGAGCGGCCCGAGAATATTGAAGATGGTGCGGATCCCGATATCCTTGCGCGGGCCGATGGCGTGTTTCATGGCCGGATGCAGCGCGGGGGCGAAGAGAAAAGCGATCCCGACCTCACGCAGACATTCGGACATGCGGTCGGGGCCCACCTCGATGTTGACGCCGAGCGAAGCAAGCACGTCGGCGCTGCCGCAACGACTCGACACGCTCTTATTGCCGTGTTTGGCCACCACGACGCCTGCGCCGGCGGCGACCAGCGCGGCGCCCGTGGAGATATTGAAGGTATGCGCGCCGTCGCCGCCCGTACCGCAGGTGTCGACCACCAATTCGGCGTGCGGATCAACCTTGGTAAAGTTCTCGCGCATGGCCTGTGTGGCGCCGGCGATGACATCGGCGGTCTCGCCCCGAATGCGCAGGGCCGTGATGAAAGACGCGATTTGCGCGGGCGTGGCTTCGCCCCCCATGATTTCGCGTAACGTGTCATAGGCTTCTTCACGGGTCGGCATATCGCCGTCCACCAGTTTGGCAATTGTCTCTCTAATCATGCTGCACCCCTGTTCTTAGGAACATCGAACATTGAACGTTGAACATCGAACGCCGAAACTTCGACGTTCTGCCTTCAATGTTCAATGTTGGACGTTCGCCTCACTTCTTGCTACTTACTTCTCACTTACTACGTCTCACGATTCCCTTTCACCATCGTCCAACCCGAACTTGCGCACCTCCTGCATGGCGTACGCGTCGGTCATGGCCGCCACGTAATCGCAGGCGGAGCGCATCAAGCCTTCGCGCTCGATCTGTTCGCGCGCGCGCCGGCCCATGGTATCCGGATGTTCCACATAATGCTGAAAAAGGCGTCGCATCAAGCGTACGCCGTGTTGATTGGATTCGTCTACGGTCGGATGACCATAGACCTCCTTGAACAGGAACTCGCGAAAGGGTTTAAGCATTGCCGTCATTTCGTTGCTGAACGACACCATCCGTTCGGGGGCGGTCATTACGGCGCGCGGCGAGTCCGGTTTATGTTTCGTCAGCCGTTCGGCCGTCGTGCGCAAGACGTCTTCGACCTGCGCGTCGAGCAGAAAGCGAATGGTATAGGCCGCCCGTTCCTCGGCGTCGGACACGTCGTACTGCGCCCGGCAACGCTTGTCCGCCAGCCGCCAGAGGGCGAGCGGTTCAAGCATTTCATATGTGAGCAGGTCGGCTTCAAGGCCGTCCTCCACGTCGTGCGCTTGGTAGGCGATGTCATCGGCGATATCCGCAATCTGCGCCTCGATATACTGGTAGGGCCCGATCGGATGGCCGTCGAGTTCGGCGCCGGGCGCATCGGCGATGTGTTTGCGCAGTCCGGCCCGCACTTCCCATGTCAGGTTCAGTCCGGGAAATTGCGGGTACCGGCGTTCCAACTCCTCCACCCAGCGCAAGCTCTGCAGGTTATGATCAAAACCGCCGTGATCGGCCATCAGCTTGTTCAATTCGCGTTCGCCACAATGTCCGAAGGGGCTGTGCCCGATGTCGTGGGCAAGCGCAATGGCTTCGGTCAGGTCTTCATTGGCCCGCAGGGCGCGCGCGATGGTGCGGCCGATCGCCGTCATTTCCATGGTATGCGTCAGCCGGGTGCGGTAATGATCGGAGATAACTTCGACGAATACCTGCGTCTTGTATTGCAGTCGGCGGAAAGCGCGGCAGTGAATGATGCGGTCGCGATCGCGCTGGAATTCGGGCCGATACGGGTGAGGAGATTCGGGATAGCGGCGTCCCAGCGAAGCGCTGCTGCGCGCGGCGTAGGGCGCCACATGTTCATCGCCACGTTTGGCCTTTTCTATTCTGGTGTACGTCATCCTGTTTAGAGTATGATCTGCGGGTGGAACGGGGTAAAGGATTTTGATATTGATGAACGAGCGAACGATCCATATGGAGCGCGTGTATGACGGGCGCATCGTCGCGCTGGAACTGCACGACGTGGAGATGCATCATGGGGTTCGGGCCAAGCGGGAGATCATACGGCATGGTCCGGCGGTCGCGGTGGTGGCCGAGACGCAGGACGGGCGGTTCGCCCTGGTGCGCCAGTTTCGTAAACCCGTGGAATGTGCGATGTTGG
>SKZA01000042.1 GCA_007127595.1 Kiritimatiellia bacterium | reverse complement strand
TGTTCCGCCGGGCAACGCGTCGGCAGGCCAGCGCGCGACCTTACGGCCTAACCACTCTTCAAAGCGTTTACGGGTATAGTCCGAATAGCAGGCGTTTCGATTCGGGTACCGGATATAGTCGAGGTGAAGGCCGTCAATTTCATAATTCTCCGCGACTTCCTTCAGGCTGTCCACCATGAGCTGTACATTCTCCGGGTGGGCTGGATTAAGCCAGGGCAGGTGTTCGCCGTTTGCGGTTATCATCGTGCGCCCTTCCGCCTGCATGCGGGCGACAAATTCGGGCGGAGCGCCGGTGAGATTCCAACAGACAAGCCACACATGGACTTCCAATCCGTGTTTCCGAGCGGCGCGTAGGCATTGTTCCAGTTGATCGCCATACATGCGAAACGTGGCGGAGCGGGGAAGGACATCGCTCTCATAATGCGCGACACCGCCCCAAAGCAAATTGACGAAAAGCGTGTTGATCCCATGGTCGGCAAGTAGTTTGGCGGTCCGGTCCCAATCGCCGGGATAGAGGCCGGTGCCCTTATGGTCCCACACGCCACGCAATTCCCCGTCCCGCGGTTGCTGAATCAGGGCATAAGCTTGGAGCAGGTTGCGCCGCAACGCTCGCTCGATATCCACCGTTTCAGGATAGCGCCCCGCATGGTAGAGGGAACGCATGCGCCGTTCCTGTTCGTCGATGTCGTGCAGCAATTGGCGAACCTGTTCTTCCCCGGGAACCGAGCGAGCGGCTGTGCGGATTTCGCTGCGCGCTTCGTCCAGGGAGGCGTAACCCGCGACCTTGCCGACACGAGCCACGGCATGTCGGGCGACGCTCGGCCAGATCGTCGGCTTGAGATGCGCGAGTAGTCCGGCCAGCATGGCTTTCTTGTTCTCATCGTCGCCCTGCAAGAGGATATGCGACATCCATGCGCCTCTCTCCGAAACAACCCATGCCGGTTGATCGGTGCGCTGTCCACGTGCATCTTCCCACCATGCCAGCACCCGGGCGTCTTCGGATATCGGATAGACCGGTCGGATGTTCCATGATTCCTGATACACCCGCTCGGGAACACGCAAGGAACGATGGTCCGGGAAGGCGATCGCAGACCATTGGCCGGGGCCTTCCGCGGATTTGTACGAGCCCATCCGAAATCCAAGCGTTTCGGCAAGCTCCGCGTCGGCGGAGTAGAGGGCCATGACGCGTCCGCCTTCTTCAATAAAAGCGCGCAGGGCACGACGTTCGCTATCGGAAAGCGTGGGGTTGTAGGGAAGAATCACCACTTGCGCGCTGCGCAACCGTTCGGCGCTCACCTCCGCACTGTCGATTACAGCATGTTCCAGGTTCATGTCGGCCAGCCATTGGCTGAACCGTAGGGTGGCGCGGCGCGCGACGTTCAATTCGCCCGCATTCATCTCTCCGGCACGAATGAGTAGAATGGCGGGGTTCTGTGTGCCGAGGCGATGCAGGGTTAACGACGTGTTTCGCGGCGTCCCTTTCCACGGAGAGAGACGGATGCGTTCAATGCGATGCCACCCGGCGGGCATGCCCTCCGTCTGGAAATCAGAGCGCATCATCTGGATCGTTTGGCGACCTGCTTCGCGGAGGGGACGATTCCAGACATACCAGCCGTCGCCGCTCTCGAAATAGACGGCCAGGGAGCGCATGGCGTCAGGGTGGGGCGCCGTCAATTCCAGCGTGATCGTGTCATACTCGGATAAGTCGAGTGCTACGGAATGGTCCCAATATACACGGTCCATGTCCGAGGCGAACGGGACGGGAAAAGTCAGCGCTCCGGGTTTAGCGCGATGAACAGGCGGTGAATCGCCCATGGCGCGCCAAGCGCGTTCGGCTTCGCGGACGGACGTATAAGGGAACTCGTCGATAACGATGGATTGCGCGGAGGCGATAAGCGGCAGGAGCATGAGGACCGCCATGCCAAACCATTTAGCGGTTCCAAGGGACGGGACGGAGCCCGCCCCTCCAGAAGGCGCGGCTTTTCCTGCTGGAGGGACGACCTCCCGCCTTCGCTGGGCTACGGCGCGGCAAGCTGTGTCGTCCCTGCGCCGCGCACCGGTGTGCAGACGATATCCGCGAAAACACATCATTTCCTCCAAAAACTCGGCAAAAGAAGGACAAGCACCGTATATAGTTCCAAGCGGCCGAGCAGCATGAGGAACGTAAGCAGCACCTTCCCGGGTGTAGGTATCCAGCCGTAATGCTCCATGGGACCGACCGCGCCGAAACCGGGCCCGATATTCCCGAGGGTGGCCAGCACCGATGCAAACGCCGTATGCAGGTCCGGCGTGAAGAAGGTCATTAACAAGGTCGCAATCGCCCAGATGAACATGAAGATGACAAAGAAGGAGGTGATCTTGGAGACGATATCGTGTTCAACGGTCTTACGGCCGATTTTCACCTGCACCACGGCATTCGGCAACATGAACAGGCGGACTTCGCGCAAACCCTTTTTTATAAGGGCAAACACGCGAATCGCCTTGATGCCGCCCGAGGTCGATCCGGCACAGCCGCCGATGATCATCATCAGCAACAATAGAAATCGTGCGGCGGCGGGCCATTGATCGTAATCCTCCGTCACAAAGCCGGATGTGGTAATGATGGAGGTACATTGAAACAGAGCCGCGCGGAACGCCCCGCTGAATGTTTCAAAGTTGGCGCCCCATATATTAAAAGTCACCACAACCACGAACCCCATCCAGCAGACCATGAAAAAGCGGAACTCGGGGTTTTTGAAATAATTGAGCGGCTGGCCGGTAAGCGCCCGGTAATGGAGCGGGAAGTGCAGGGCGCCCAGGATCATGAAGGTAACCATGACCAGTTCCTGGTAGAGCGTTGTGAACGCAGCCGCACTCTGGTTGCTGGTGGCAAAGCCGCCGGTGGCGATGGTGGTGAATCCGATGCAGATAGAATCAAACCACGGAATGCCGCCCGCGCGGAATAACAGGATCACCGCGACGCTCAAAAGGAGGTACACGGCCCACAGTAGTTTGGCCGTGGACTCGATGCGCGGTGTCAAACGATCCTTCGACGGGCCGGAGAATTCGGCGCGATAAAGCTGCATGCCGCCCACGCCCAGAAAGGGCAGAATGGCGACGGCCAGAACGATGACCCCCATACCGCCGAACCACTGGGTCAAGGCGCGCCAAAACAGGACGCCGTAATGCAAGTCGTCTATCATGGGGATGGCGGTGGCGCCCGTGGCGGTGAAACCGGACATGGCTTCAAAAAGGGCGGCGGCCGGGTCAACAACATCGCCGGACAGGAGATAGGGCAGGGCGCCCATATGTGCCACGGCCAGCCAGCCGAACGTGACAATGCCGAAACCGTCGCGACGGGACAGATCCGTCGGGCCGCGCGTGACCACCCATAACAAGGCGCTGAGAAGTGTGGAAAGAAGAGCCGCGTAAAGCAGGCCGTTCCGAACAGAAACGGGATCATCGTAAAGAATTGAAACGCCCCAACTGGCGTACATGCCGAGCGTGATGAAGAACAGCAGGAAAGATATCAAATGGAAGACCGCTCGAAGATTCATGGTATCCGGTCTCTCGCTATTCGCCTCGCAGCGCGGATAGTATTTTGCCCGAGGATTTCGGCAACGTGAAGAGCACCAGCCGGTCCTCCGCCTTCAAGACCAATTCGCCCGTCGCCGCAATGACCTCGTCGTCACGCAGCACACTGGC
>SKZA01000168.1 GCA_007127595.1 Kiritimatiellia bacterium | reverse complement strand
TTTCATGCCGTTCCAAGGTAACCCGTCAGCGATTGAGAATCAAATCGCGATTGTCAAAGATGTCATCTATACGGCGGGCGCCGAGCAGGAACATGGCGGTACAAAATTCGCGTTTCAGCCGCTCGATCACTTCCACCACCCGATCCGCCGATTCCATGGCCGGCTTGAGAAACGGCGACGCCACGCCGCAGAGGGACGCGCCAAGGATCATGGCCTTGACCATATCCATTCCGGACCGCACTCCCCCGGACGCAATCAACGTTACGCGCTCACGAAACGGCGCGAGCAATTCCAGCGCCAACGGCGTGGGAATGCCCCAATCCTGAAACAAGATGCCCAGGCCTGACCCGTTGGCATTATTGTTGTGGCGATGATGCTCTATACGGCTCCAGGAAAGGCCGCCCGTGCCCGCCACATCGATATAACGCACCCCCGCCTCAATCAGCAGATCCGCGTCTTGGGGTGAAATGCCCGCACCGACTTCTTTGACGACCACCGGCTTGTCCAACGAGGAGACCGCCTCGGCGATACGGCTGGAAAGGCCGGCGAAATTTGTGTCGCCCTCCGGCTGCACGGCTTCCTGCAGCGGGTTCAAATGCAAATACAACGCGTCCGCGCCAACGACGTCCACGGCCTCCTTGCACATCGCGGCGGTAAATCCATGATTCAACTGGACCGCGCCGAGATTGGAAAAGAGCAACGCGGTCGGGGCCCATTCGCGCAGCGCGAAGCTTGCGCGCGCCGCCGGGTGTGTGAACATGACGCGCTGGGACCCGACACCCATGGCGACACCGGTCGCCTCCGCCGCGCGCGCCAGATTCTCATTCACCGAACGGATCAAATCGTGTTCACCGCCCGTCATGGACGAAATCAACAAGGGGAAACTCAGCCGCTTCTTCATGAACGTGACGGACGGGTCCACGTCGTCCAACGCCACTTCCGGCAGGGCGCGATGCATCAGGCGAATATCGTCAAAGTAATACTTCCGGCGATCCGCTTCCTGATCGGTCTCGATGATGCGGATATGTTCAATCTTGCGCTGACTCGTCGAATCGCTCATGACCGTTCCAACTTCAGATGCGCCTTCATCAATTCGCCCGGATTCGTTTGCGCCGCCAGCAACGACAATTCACCGCACCACACCACGGCGCCCGCGATCGCGGCCAGGCGGCGCGCGTTTTCGCCGGGCGTCCGTTCGTCCAGACACCCCATGGCCTGAAGGTTTTCGCGCACGAAATCAAGGCCCTTCCCGCTGCCAACCGTGCCGACAATAACGTTCGGCAACGTGACGCTGAAGTAGAGGTCGTCGCCGCGCGTTTCCGCGTGGGTAAAGCCCTGGGACCCTTCCACGATGTTGGCCGCGTCCTGACCGGTCGCCAGGTAGAAACCAAGCAGCATGTTGGCGAAATGCGCGTTCGCCGCGCGCACGCCACCGGCCAATGTCGTGCCGATCCAGTTTTTCTTCAGGTTCAGTTCCGCGATCTTCTCCGGGGTCGTCTTCAACCATCGCTCGCATTCACGACGTGGAACGACACATTCGGCCACGACATATTTCCCGCGACCAAGAATCCCATTCACCGCGGACGGCTTCTTGTCCGTGCAATAATTCCCGGAAATGGAGCCGTAGGAGAGGTCCGCGTACTCCTTGAGTAGCCAATTGATCAGGTGATCCGCCGACGCCGTAACCATATTATGACCGGCGGCGTCGCCGGTCGTCAGTTCGAAGCGCAGATACAGCAGGTTCCCGACTACTTGCGTGTGCAGATCCGCGAAGCGCGCGAAGCGACTCGTTTCCGCGACGACCGCGGCCAACTCCTCCCGACGGGCGGGCAAGGCGCGCGCGAGTTCCGCCGCACGCGCGGCGGTGGGCGCCTCTACCAGAATGGAACGCGTCATGCGCTCGTCCACAATCACCACCTGCAGACCGCCCGACGCCACCGATACGCGCGCGCCGCGGTTCGTGGAGGGCCACAACGGCGTTTCGTACGTGGCCAACGGCGCCATGATCTCGCCTTCGACTTCAGGCCCGATCAACTTGATCGGTCCGACATGCTGCATCGGGACCTGGGCGTGGGCTTCTGGTGTTTCCTTGCTCATGTTGGGTAAGAGTAAGAAGTAAGACGTAAGAAGTTAGAAGTCAAAAATGGGCCCCTTCGCTATTTCGTGTGGGCAACACAGTGGCTCCGTTGCCGTAGGGGCTTCGCTCTTCCCACTTCTCACGTCTCACTTCTTACGTCTTACTTCTTACGTTTCACTTCTTACGTCTTACTTCTTACGTTTCACGCTCCCTGCGATCTCCGCCGCAATCCGCGCGTTGTTATGCAACAGCGCGATGTTCGCACGGCGACTCGCGTCGCCGGTCAGTTCGCTCACGCGCGATAGCAGGAACGGTGTGACGGCCTTCCCGCGCACGCCGCGTTGGTCCGCGTCCGCCAGCGCCTGTTCGATCGCGTCTTCGATTTCCTCGCGCGACAACGCGTCCGCTTCCGGCACGGGCGCCGCCACAAGCAAGCCGGCCGACAGACCGAGTTCGTCCCGCGCCCGAATAATGCGCGCCACATCTTCCGGCGTATCGCATCGCACGTCCACGGGCAGGCCCGCACTGCGCGAATAGAAGGCGGGAAAGTCCGCCGCCTGATAACCGATCACGGGCACGCCATGCGTCTCGAGCACCTCGAGTGTCAACGGCAGGTCAAGGATAGCCTTGGCGCCGGCGCAGACCACGGTGACGGGTGTACGCGCCAACTCCATCAGGTCGGCGCTGACATCGTGTGGATGTCCGCGATGCACCCCGCCGATGCCGCCGGTTGCAAACACCTGTATACCCGCCGCATGCGCCACCATCATGGTGCCGGCCACGGTCGTTGCGCCGTCTTCGCTCCACGCCACAACAAGGGGCAGATCGCGACGGCTGCATTTTCGCACGAAATCGGAATGGGCCAGCCGCTCCAACTCTTCCGGCTGTAACCCCGCCTTGATGCGCCCGCCGAGAATGGCAATCGTGGCCGGGACGGCGCCCGCCGCGCGCACGGCCTCTTCCAGTCCACGCGCAACCTCCAGGTTGTGCGGACGCGGCAGACCATGCGTGATCAGGGTGCTTTCTAGGGCCACCACCGGCCCGCCCTCCGCAAGGGTCTCTTGAATTTCCGGAGCAATCTCAACGTTCATTGGGAAAGGGTAGACGTTATCCGCCGTCTGGTCGACCCCAAGAAAATGGCAATAAGACGGCTATAATAGCTTGATAAAGCGTTTCGATCCGGTTAAGATTGCGCGGATTTCGGGTTAAAATGGGAATCAACAAACATCAGCAACCATAGGAGTCATCCGTATGCGTAAGTTAGTTCACACCTTATTCGTGATCTTTGTGATGACGGGATTCGACGCGGGAACGAGTCTGGCACAAACGATCATTGCAGAAGACGACGCGGGGAATTACACCGTCGGAACGTTCACCAATGGCGCGAATGCCGGCATGGGTTTTGACGCATGGGTGATGTGGAACTATCCGGCTTCGCTGGGAGATTCCACGGAAGGCGGTGGAGGCGATATCAACTCTACCAATGATCTGTCTTTCCGTTTTATGACGTCCGGAGTGGATACCGAGTGGGTTAATGCGCGGCGGGATTTCAACGCCCTGCAAGTAGGCGACACATTAAGTTTTACATTCACCTATAATTGGGACGGCGG
>SKZA01000052.1 GCA_007127595.1 Kiritimatiellia bacterium | reverse complement strand
GGGACAACGGGCTGATACCACTCGGTTTCTACACGTTGATTGGTGCCGACTTCACCGTCCACATGCAGTTCCCCGCCGAAGCGGTTCATATGTTTCCGAACATACTTGAAGAGCAATTGACGACTCCATTTGTCGTCAAAATTGCTTTCCATGCGAAATCCCAGATAGAGGTAGCCGGGTCCCCACGTCTTTTCCTGAACCGTGTAGACAACCTCATACCCCTCTTCCGACGGCTCCAATGAGTAGGTTACTCTCTTGTAATCGCCCAGACCATGTAGCCGCTCTACATCTCGCTCGATTTCTCTCAGACTCACCTTGGTGGACGGTTCGGTACGGATTCTGGCAAGCAGGGCGCGCTCATCCCGGTGCTTATTCCCCTCAATCCGGACGCCGGTAATGCGCAACGGCTTCGGAGGAGGACGCCTTTGGGACTGCAGATACTGCGCGTACTCCTCTTCTGAAATGGAAAGGTGCGCCAGTTCGTTGGTGTGTGTGCGTGCGGCCCGTTCGCCGCGGGAGATAATGCGATCCACCCGGTGAAAACTGCTCGCGGAATACCTCCTGAGTTCGGGCATAATGACGAAGTCCGCCATCTCCAACTGACTTTCCAGGGCCGCCTTCTTCATCAGGACATAGGTACGGGCCAATATATGCGTGAAGTGCGCGATGTCTGAAACCAGGGCGTCGGCCTTGGCCGAAACAACATCCACGGCGATAATTATGTCGGCGCCCATTTCCCGGGCGACTTCTACGGGCACATTGTTGACGATGCCCCCGTCCACCAAGGTGCGCCCATCCCACTCCACGGGGGTAAAGGCGCCGGGGACCGCCATGCTGGCGCGTATCGCGACATCGAGCGACCCACGATCCAGCACAACCATATCGCCGGTGAACAGATCCGTCGCGACGGCGCGAAACGGAACATTCAAATCATCAAAGGTTTCCACATCGGCGGCGGATCGGGTCTCTCGACGCATCAGGAGTTCCAGTTTTTGGCCCGAGGCCAGCCCCGGGGGGAAACTGATGCGGCCGGGCATCCGCACGCCGATTTCCAGGTCGGATAGATACGACACATCGTCCCGTTTACGTCGCATATCCCTGCTCCTGCGAGCGGAGTCGTCGTCCAGAAGATCCCACCAATCGATCGCCTTCAGCGTGGCTTCGATTTCTTCGGGCGGCATGCCCAGCGCATACCACGCGCCGATGATCGCTCCCATACTGGTTCCGGTGATGAAATCCACCGGGATGCGATGCTCTTCGAGCACTTTCAGTACGCCGACATGGGCCAAGCCCAAGGCGCCGCCGCCACCGAGTACGAGACCAACCGTCGGGCGACCCCCGTGCGGGACTGGATCTTCAGGCAGATCGGCCGTCGTCCCGGCCGAAACCAGAACGGGAAGAAATGAAGAGACAATTCCTATGCATAGACGGGGATAAAGGCGTGAAAAGAAATGACGCAGGCCATTCATCGCACGTGACTCCTCATGGCGAAGCCACATGGCGTCATATCGCGGACGGGAAGAAGAGACGATCTAAACGTCGAAGAGGAGTCGGAGGAACAGGACCCAGCTCTACACATAGTCATTATCGGCCTGAGAACAACCGATGCATGATCAAACCACGCTGGCATCCATGGCATTCCACGCACTGCCAAGAAATGTATCGCTATCAATCTTTAGGCATCAACATTGTTCGACGTGATGAACGCCATTTCAGGGATTGCCCCGTGGACGTGTAAGGAGAAAGCATCCCGTATTGAATGTCACATTTTTGATGCGCCGTTGATCTACGCCTGATGTTTGCGCCTTCGACCAAGCAATAATATCCCGCCGAGCAACAGGAGCCCCATGGTCTGGGGTTCCGGGATCAGCACCCCGAAATAGCTGTCGACGAAATTCCCATTCAACTCCTCGTCCCCTTGCTCGAATGCCCAGTTGATCATGTTGATGCTGAGGTCAAACGTGTAGAAACCTACATTATCCTGATATCGCGAGTCTGTATTCGTATTCTCGAACAAGCCGACATAGTTTCCGGTCACAGAGGTCGGATGGTTAAACGCCTCGATCAAAAGCGGGTTTGTTTCATGCGCTTGTCCCTGCAGGCCGCTGGCGGTCAGGGTCAGGTTGTAGTGATGATAATATCCCTGATCCGCAGGCCAACCTTGGCCGTCAATGTTCAAGCGCGCGAGTTCAGGAAGCCCCGCCCCTGCCCCGGCCAAGCTCAATGTGAACTCGGTCCAATAGGTTCCGTCGAAGTTCTGAAAGGAAAAATCCAGGCTGGTATCCGTGCTGCCATCCGTATCCCGAATTTGGATATATCCCATGCCTGCGTTCCCTCGGAAATTGCCCCATCCGCTATAATAATTGTTTCCGTCGGGATCACCTTTAGGACGTCCATCCGTATTTTCCGCAGTGGTATACCACCATGCGCCCTGAACGAAGTTTCTATCAGGGGCCGCGGGATTGTAGTCGCTGAACCCGTTGGCAATTCGAAGGGCAAGATCGCGATTGTCGGCTCCGTCGGCAGTGGTGATGGGGTAGCTCGCGAGGGGATTCGTACCGGCCTCGGCATCTTCCAGCGTGGAATAATGCACAATTAATCCGGTATAGCCGAATCGATCGGTCTGAATCGCTCCCACCGAGTAGGCATGACCCAAGGCTGGCATCATCGCGCCAAGCGCGATAATGAGCATGAGCAACTTCTTCATGTCTCGCCTTTCACAATGTCCGCTCGCATGGAACAGGCTACCCGGCATCAACGCCAAGACCAAGTACCCGCAACACGCTTGTCAGCGGCTCTATTCGAAGACGGAATATCCCGCAGACTTTCCCGAACACAACGCTAGGTACCAGTATGTGAGACGGCTATGAAGACTTCAAACATTGTTCGACAGGATGAATGCCATTTCAGGGTTTGCCCTGTGTCCGCGTAAGGAAGACGCACCCTTTGTCGAATCTTACCTCATTGATGCGCCACCGACATTCTTTCACCACGGAATGAAAGCAAGCAGGCTGCAACGACCAAAACAGGCTTTCCCTATCCGTCTTTCTATCGAATGGAGAGACCAGCGCGACATAAGACAGGAATTCACTCCGTTCGGAATCCCGTCTGTTCGTCCGCGCTCCCGAAAAGACGAAAAGGAGCCAGCAGGTTGTCTTTGATCGTCGAGCGGGTTCCGGTCACCTGCAACAGGACAACCGTCAGATCATCATGGGACAGATTCTCCGAAGACTCATCAAGGATGGCGTCGAGCAGACTGGGAATCAATGTTTCCGGCTTCGAAACATCCAGTTTTCGGACAAGTCTCAGGATACCGTCGACATCCAGAAGTTGCCCCTTTCGATCGCGCGACTCAGACAACGCATCGCTGAAACCCAGCACGAGATCGCCCACGCCCAGGCGTGTCTCCGTCATCTGATATTCGACCTCGTTCATGATTCCCAGGGGGATGTCCACCAGTTTGGACTCATCTACGGGGCGGCGCTCGAGCGGAGACCATTGCGACTCGGAAGCTCGATACACGAGTGGCAAGGGATGACCGGCGTTGCAGACCGCCAGGGATCGCTGCGGCGCGAAGAACGTGCCGACCAGCGCCGTTGCAAACCCGCCCTGCTGCTCCACTTCCGAAAACCGCTGATTCAGGGCACGCACCAAACTGGTCTGCCGGAGCATGTTAATGTTTTCACGCATCAGGTCACGCAGCC
>SKZA01000110.1 GCA_007127595.1 Kiritimatiellia bacterium | reverse complement strand
GCGGGGGAGGATGCCATCTTTCAATCGGCAATCGAAAATCGAAAATCTTAAATTTGGTTGCGGCTACGCCGCGCTGCGAAAATCCGTGTCATCCGTGGTTCCCTCTTCTCTTGGTTGCGGCTATGCTGCGCTGTGTAATCCGTGGTTGAAGCATGCAGCGCTTTATTCTTCGCTATCTTCCGTCCGGTCGGGGGCGCAGATGCCGCGTTTGGACGATTCGGCGAATTGCCATAATTCGGCGGCGGGCCCATCGGGGAATTCCTGCTTCATCCGTTCAATCGCCTGTTTGACGTTCAAACCCGACCGGTACAGGATGTGAAACGCGGCCTTCACCTGCTTGCGTTCGTCCGGCGACAAACCCGCCCGGCGCAAACCGACAATGTTCAACCCAGACACATGATTCGTGCAGTTACTGCGAACCACACAAAACGGCGGGAGATCCTTGGAGATGGCGGATAAGCCGGACATCATTGCCAAACGTCCCACGGTACAGAATTGATGCACCACCGCGTTTCCGCTCAAGAACGCGCGCTCCCCGATCTCGGCATAACCACCCAACAACACGCCGTTGGCCAGAATTACGCCGTCGCCGAGCACGCAATTATGCGCCACATGACTGTTGGCCATGAGAAAACAGCGGTCGCCAACGCGGGTCACCGTCCCCTCTTTGGTCCCGCGATGTACGGTTACCCCTTCGCGAATCACGCACCCCGCCCCAATCTCGACGCGGCTGACGACGCCATCAAAGGCCATGTCCTGCGGCCAGTCGCCCACGACGGCACAGGCATGCACGCGCGTGCCCTCGCCTATGCGCGTATAGGAGTGAATGACCACATTCGGTCCGATGACGCAATTATCGCCGATTTCGACCTGTGCGTCGATCACGGTGAGCGGGCCGATGACGGGGTTTCGGCCTATAACCGCATCGGGATGAATGATGGCGCTTGAATGAATGCTCATGGGGCGGTTCTCGTGGTTGCAAGATCACATGTTAGAAGGCATATTCGCACTAATTCGGATGTTACACATGACCCTAACCGTTAAGCAATTCTTTACCATCGCGCGGCTGACGGCACTCGAAGCAATTCGGCAGCCGTTGGCCTTTCTGCTGTTCGCCACGACCTTGCTCCTGATCGCATTGCTTCCGCTCGTGCTGTCCCATACCCTGGGTGAATCGGCCAAGTTCGTCCGGGACGGTTCCCTGGCCTTCATGTTCGTGGCGGGACTTATTCTGGGGGCGCACATTGCCTGCGCCTCCCTGGCCAACGAAGTTCGGCACGGTACGGTCTCCGTGGTGTTGAGCAAACCCATTCCGCGCGCCGTCTTCTTTCTTGCCAAGTACGCCGGGATCGCCGTTGTGATGTTGCTGTTTTCCGCAGGGATCCTGATGGCGGTGTTGCTTTCGGCCCGGACCGCCCGTCAAGCGTTCATCACGGACTGGTGGGCGGCCGGCCCGCTGTTGATCGCGTGTGTGGCATGCTTCCTCATCGGCGGATTGATCAATTTTCTCCTGCGCCGCCCCTTCGTGTCCAATGCCTTCGTCGCTTTACTTGCGCTGTTGACTTTAGCCTTTGTGTTCAGCGGCTGGGTGGACGGTCACGGGCAAACGACGACGTTCGGCGCCCTATACGATTTCCGCATCCTGCCGGCGGGTTTCCTGATTACCCTGGCCGTGCTTGTGCTGGCGGCCTTGAGCGTCTCGCTCGCAACGCGTTGGACGACCATCCCCACCCTTTCCCTGTGCGGCGGCATTTTTATTCTGGGCCTCTTATCCGATTACTATTTCGGGCGCCTGGCCGATACATCCGTCTGGGCGTGGGCGCTGTATTATCTGCTGCCGAATTGGCAACATTTCTGGGTGGTGGACGCGTTGGCGGGTGAAGGCATCATCCCGATGCACTACGTGGGGCTGGCGGGCGCCTATGCGGGATTGTATCTCGCAGGCATCCTGGCGTTCGGGATGACGGCATTTCAACGGATGGAAGTGAAGGCGTAGCGATGGTGTGTCCAAGGAATAATCTCGATATCGCTTGGCGATTCAGGGACGACACGGCTTGCCGCGCCGTAGCGCCGCGAAGGCGGGAGGTCGTCCCTCCAGCAGTCCGCCGTTGTCTAATGGAGGGACGGGCTCCGTCCCGTCCGCATCTTCGGCTCGGCGGGTGCCTCGCCCTCCACTTGCCTGCAAGGCCTTGCGCGTTTCACATCGCTTTCAACGGGCTCCCAGCATGAACCGGCGCAATGAACAAATCCTGCTCGGGGCGGCTTTCCTGTCCATCGCCTGCCTGCTAGTCGATCATCTGCTTTGGATCCGCACCCGTCTGTCCGTGTTGCCCGCTCTGTATCCGTATATGGTCCTGGCCGCGGTCGTCAGCGCCGCGCTCTGGTGTCGACTTCGTTTCCATCGCCTGGCGGAGGAAGAGATCCGGGACGAATCCGCCGCCCGGAAACGCGATACATCGTCTTCCCTTTTCGATCGTTCGGAAGAAGAAGAGGACCCGATCTCCTTCGTCCATGCGCGACGCCAATACGAGCGTTGGTTTGTTCCATCTTTTGCGCCCCTCTTTGTACTGCTCTTCGGCTATTGGGGATGGCGCCTATATGCGGCCGCGGGCCAACCCATGGATGAGCCGACACAACGCTTGTTTGCGGCGTCTTTTCTGATCGGACAAAGCTTTGCCCTGTTTCTGTTCGGGCGTTACCTGTTGGGCTTGAGCCGTATCCCGGATAATCGTCTCCTGCGCGGGGCGGGCGTGCTGATCCTGCTCGCCGCGCTGGGTTCCGTCTTCAGCGGGATCGCCGCCATTATTGCCGAGGTCGCCTGGCCGCCCGCCGATCTCATCGCGCGCCAGATCCTGTCCATCTACCTGCTTGTGCTGGCGGCGGAATACCTCATCAACACCATCGGCTGGCTGTACCGCCCCAAGCGGGTGGATCGCTCGGTGACCACCTATGAGAGTCGCCTGTCCGGCTTGCTTACCGATCCGGTAACCTGGACTTCCGGCATTGCACAGACCATCGATTATCAGTTCGGTTTTCAGGTTTCCGAAACGGGCGCGTACCGTTTCATTCGGCGGGCGCTTCTGCCGCTGGTCCTGGTGCAGGTCCTGCTCCTGTACGCCTTGTCCTGTGTCGTTGTGCTCGGTCCCGAGGAGGAAGCCATCCTCGAACGATTCGGTCAGCCGGCCATGGAGGACGGCGAACCCGTGATACTGACCGGCGGCCTTCATCTCAAGCGGCCCTGGCCCTTCGACACCGTGCGCCGTCATCCCGCGCGCCGAATTCAGGTTGCGCACATCGGCTATATCAAGGACCCGGACGAACCGCGTCCGCCCCTGATGCTCTGGACCCGCCCGCATTATCTGCACGAAGAACCGTTTGTGGTGGCGAGTCGCGACCTTATGGCCCGCCCGGACACGGATGACGCGGCTGTGCCGGTCAACTTTATCACAGTCAATGTACCCATCGAGTACCGGATCACGAACCTCTATCATTATGTATACAACCACGCCGATCCGGATGCAGTCTTACGCATGCTCGCCTATCGCGGTCTCACTCGCGAACTGGCCGGGCGCGATTTGATCGAGCTGCTCGGCGAAGAACGCCGCGAAGCGGGCGCGGCGCTTCACGCGTATCTGCAACAGGCGGTGGATGAGCAGGCCGTGGGCATTCAGATCGTTTTTGCCGGCCTGCACGGCGCGCATCCGCCCAT
>SKZA01000334.1 GCA_007127595.1 Kiritimatiellia bacterium | reverse complement strand
GCGTACGATCTCTCCTACGACTTCCCGTTGGCCACAGGGAGATAGAAGTCCTTGGTATAATCCCGTAACATCCGGGCCGCGCTGAACGCGGGAATGATGGTGGCCATACTCTCTTTCATGATGTCCAGCCACTTCACGGGAATCCCGTCCTTCCGGTCATCGTAATAGGCGGGCACGACCTGGTTTTCCATAAGGTCATAGAAGGACGCCGCATCTTCGTAATCCTGCATCTCTTCGTTGTCGAACTCTTGGCCGTCGCCGATCATCCAGCCGTTCTTTCCGTTATAGGCTTCGGGCCACCAGCCGTCGGATATGCTCAGGTTGGGCGCACCGTTCATGGCCGCTTTCATGCCGCTGGTGCCACTGGCTTCGCGCGGACGACGCGGCGTATTCAACCAGACGTCGACGCCTTGCACCAAATGCCGACACACGCGCATTTCGTAATCCTCAAGGAAGATTAGACGCCCGGACAGATCCGAATGAAAGGCCAGATTAAAGATGTCACGTACGAGATCCTGGCCCGGCTGATCGGCGGGATGCGCCTTGCCGGAGAAGATGATCTGCACGGGCCGATCGGCATTCGTCAGAATACGTTTCAACCGGTTGTAATCCTTGAAGATCAGGCCGGCCCGTTTGTACGTGGCAAATCGACGCCCGAAACCTATGGTGAGCATATTCGGGTCCAACAGGTGCTTCACGTCGCGCATTTCGTCCGGGCTCTTTCCATGCCGGGCGAATTGCTGGATCAAGCGGGCACGCACAAGACGAACCATACGATCCTTCTGATGATTGTGGGCCGCCCAAAGATCTTCGTTCGAGAGGTTGCGCACACCCGCCCAGAATTCCGTATCGGTCAGGTGCTCATTCCAATCCATGCCCAATTCTTCTTCGATGAGCGTCCGGATATCATGACCGAGCCACGTCGCCACGTGGACGCCGTTCGTGACATAGCCGACCGGATGATCCGAGGCGGCCTTGCCCTCAAAGAGATGATGCCACATATGCGATGACACCTCGCCGTGCAGCTTGCTCACGCCGTTCACCTTGCGACTCATGCGAATGGCGAGCGCCGTCAAATTGAACGGTTGTCCGCCGCCTTCAGGATACGACAAACCCAAATCGATGAGGCGTTTGGTCTCGACGCCCATGGACTTCGCATAGGGCTCGATGTACTTCTCGACGAGATGCACGTCGAAAACCTCGTTCCCCGCCGGTACGGGCGTGTGCGTCGTGAAAACGGTATCGTTCTTGATCGTCTTGGCGGCGTCGTCCCACGAACGACCGTCGCGGATATAGCTGCGCATCCGCTCTATGGCCAGGAAGGCGGAGTGCCCCTCGTTCATGTGCCATACGGCGGGCTCAATGCCGAGTTCCTTGATCACCCGCGCGCCGCCCATCCCCAACACGAGCTCCTGACAGAGACGCATCTCGCGACCACGCACGTACAGTTGTGAGGTAATCGGACGGTCCGCCGGGTCATTTTCGACGATATCGGTATCGAGCAGATACAAGTTTACGCGCCCCACTTTACATTCCCACACTTGGGCGCGAACCTCGCGCCCGGGCAGTTCGACGGGAATGATCAGATTATGCCCGCTGCTGGATTGGAGCGGACGCAACGGCAGGCGGTAGAAGTCGAAATCGAGAAAGACATGATCCTGGTCGCCATCCGAATCGACGGACTGATGGAAGTATCCCTTCCTGTACAGGATGCCGAGACCGACGAAGGGCAGACCGAAATCACTCGCGGCCTTCGCGTGATCCCCTGAAAGCACCCCCAGACCACCCGAATAGATCCCCATGCATTCGTGCAAGCCGTACTCCGTACTGAAATAGGCGATGGGTCCCTGATCATAGTCGGGATACATTTCCTGAAACGGAGTGGAATCGGGCGACATGTATTTGTCGAAGTCGCGCACGACACGACGATAATCCGACATGAATGCCCCGCCATCATTGATCAGCCGTTCCCATTGGTGCGGTTCGATATTGATGAGTAACTGGACGGGGTTTCGATAGGTCGCCCACAAGTTCGCGTTAATCATGGAAAAGAACCGCCGCGCACGCGGTGTCCACGTCCACCACAGGTTATAGGCCAGATCGCGCAGGCGCGAAACCTCAGGCGGAACCCGTATGTCGGCTACTGGTACTGCTTCAACTGCCATTTTCAAATCCCTTTCATCTAATCAATTTGTATATCAGGGCCGCAAGTAAAGGCATCCGATGGTCATAGATCAAGTCCTTTTTTGAGCAAAATAAAGCGTTTTACAATTTCCCCCCTGTTCACACCGCTACGTGCCAAAATATCCGCTCCGAACGCGTGTAACAGCTTGATTGCCTTCCGCTTCTTCCGTAAGATCTTCGGTTCAACACGGACATACGCGCTAAACCATACGGCGGACTACGTTGTGAACAGTCTGGTCAAGCTATTTCATCTACCTCTGAAGCTCGGTTTCTTCAAAAAGGTGACTGTTCACATCATCATTGTGACGCTTTTCACCGGCGTAGCCATTACGCTTGCCACGGCATATCAGTTTCGTAAAGAGATCTATCGTCTCGAATATGAAACAGCCCACATGGTGTATGTCAGCACCGCGAATTATGTCACCGCCCACCATCGTCGCCATCAGACCTATGTGCCGCGGCTTCTGGATTACGTCCTGCAACAGCGCTTCATGCGAGCAATAGCGGACGACGCCCACGGCATAACGCATCGACCCGACTATGTCGCCATTTATGACGAAGAAGGGCGCCTGGTCTATGAATTCCTGAGCGACGCGTATCAAGAAGTCATGGAGACGCCCGCCCCACCCCCGTTGACCCAAGACTTCACGCTCGAGCATGCGGCCTTCAGCGATTACATGATGGTCAGCGGCCCCATCTCGCCCGAAGGCGATGCGCCGGGCTATCTTGCGATGCAAATCCCGACCAATATCCGTGACCAGATTGCGTTGCTCTTCTATCGATCGCTAGTGGTCATGCTCGTTGTGTTGACCATTACCATTGCGATGTCCCTTTTGTTCACACGCCAGGTACTGGCGCCGATCCGGGCGCTGACGTCGTCCGCGCGCGCCGCGCATCGGGGTGAAGATTATCAGCGGGTGCCGGTCATAACCGCCGACGAAATCGGCGAACTGACGGAGACGTTTAATGAAATGACGCTCTCCATGAATCGGCGCATGGACTTCATGCACCGGATGCAGGAATGGACGGTGCGCATCGGGCGCCAACTCGACACCCAACGCCTTTTCGAGGCGCTCGGAGAAATGTTCGAGCGCATGTCCGCCGCCGATTCCTATCGTTTGTACCTGTACGACGCGGAAACGCAAAAACTGGAGGTGCGACTCGAATACGGCGCGGAGGACCTGCCGCCGACCGAGGAGGACGACTTGGCGCGCATGGCCCTGCAGGAACGATGGACCATGTACCTGAAGGCGGGCGGGATACCGGACAACGAGCCGGTCGACGTCCTGGAACTCGCTATCCCTCTTCTGTCCGGGAAACATCGCGTGGGGGTCATTCGGATCGGTCGCAAGAGCGATCGCGCCGAATACGACGAAGACACGCTGACGATTCTCCAGACGCTTGCACAACACGCCTCGGTAGCCATCGATAACGCCAATCTTTACGAGCGGCTGGCCGCGCAGGAACGAATGGCGCAGGAAATGACGCTGGCGCGTCAGATTCAGCAATCCATGCTGCCGCGTACCGC
>SKZA01000383.1 GCA_007127595.1 Kiritimatiellia bacterium | reverse complement strand
GGGTGCGATGGCGAAGGCCCCGGACACGGTTTCACAGTGGAAGACGAGCGGCCCGATTAGAAGTGACCCCGCGTATGACATGCATAGAGAGGGAATAGGGTTCAGGAGCCGGCGTCAAAAAAAGTGACTGGCGGGCCCACGCAGCCGGGATCTTCGCCCAGTTTGCAGCCGGACGCGAGGGTTTCTTCCAAGGTTAGCTCAACCCGCGTGATCGCCGGTTTCTCGTACGTGCGACGTGCGTCGACTGGGTCGGATTCAGGTGCTAGATTCTTGTGTTGCGGAGCCATGTGTATCACTTCCTCCCTTACTGGTATTACATGTCACGGCCTGGTACCGAAGTAAAGTCGTTTTCAGTACGTATTCGGAGTCTTTCTCCTCATCGCCCGTTTCGAGGTAGTTGAACGCGGGGCAGTGGGTGCATGCGCCGCGTAGCGGGCCTGAGAAGCATCCGTCGGTTCGCGTCTTCTTGCGCTTGCGAATTTCGGCCAGGTCCCTGTGCCATACCTCGCCGAACGGCCGACCGTCCTGTTGGTACCGGTAGTGCGTGGTCATGAGGCAGGGTGAAAGGTTGCCGAACGGGTCCGAATAAAAGCCGGTCGCCCCCGCGCCGCACGTATAAAGCCGGTCGTTATCCGGCAGGCGGGCCGTCGCCTTGATTTTTTCCTTCCACATGGCGGCGCGTTCGGGTGTGGCCGTATCGCGCGCGACGATCTCCTCCGGGGCCACGCGCAGGTCGATCGGTTCGCGCGAGCTGTCCGGCAGGCAGGGGAAAATAGCGCCATCATAGCGGAATTCCAGGCCTCGCTCGGCCGCCTGGCGAGCCATGTCTTCCAGCTCGTGCGCGTTGGGCTTCATCAAGACGGTCTTCAATACGACCCGAATATCCGCGTCGATCAGCCGGTGGATGCCTTTCCAGGCTCGCCCATGCGAGCCGGGGACGCGCGTGATGTATTCGTAGGTTTCAGCGGTGGCGCCATAGATGCTGATTTCCACCCTGCGCGGCGGAAGTTCGCGAAAGAGCGCGAGAATCTTGTCGGTGACCAGAATCCCGTCGCAGAATACGGTGACGACCATACCGAGTTCGCGGGCATAACGGTACACCTCGGGAAAATCTTTGCGCATCATCGGATCGCCGCCGGTGATCAGCAGGTAGAGGCAGCCGGCCTCGGCCCATTCCTTCAGAGAAGCCTTGACCGCGTCGGTATCTCGTTCAAGCGAACGCTTGCGATGTTGCTCCGTCTGATTGCCCAGGTAGCAGTGACGGCAGCGCAGGTTACAGCGACTGGTCAGTTCCAGTGTCGCCGAAATGGGGATGCGATTCCGGTACGCGTTGGAACGAAAGCGTGCCAGCCAGTCCGCTGCGGAAGCTTGGGCTTTTTTCACCATGGTCATCTTGCCTTTTCCAACAGCCCTTGCTTCACCAGTGTCTCAACGAATTCCCGGCAATCGACATTGGCTCGTTCAACCGTAACGTCGAATTCCCGGCTAAGGGCATGCGCTACGGTCTCTAACGGTTCTCGCCGCGCGAGGCGCTCCCAGATAAAGGCTCCTGTCGCATTCAGCGGAAAGATGCTGTGGCCTTCCGCCGCACCGCCGGAAACGGGAACCAAAAGTTGATCGTCGCCGATTTGACGCAAGACCACGCGCCCGACGGGGACGTATGAGCTCCGTTTCGGCTCGTTTTTTTTAAGTTCCGTCGCCATGCTTTGTACCTCCCGCGTTGGGCATTAGAACCTATCCCAAAACTCGGCTCGGCGGGAGCCTCGCCCTCCACTTGCCCAAAGATTCCTTTGAAATGCTTATGGAGGGACACTCCGCGGAGCCGCAATCCGGTTTTGGGAAGGTGCTGGAATCAGTTCATTGCAATGGATGCACATTATCATATACCGGTTCGGCGACCACATCCAGTTTGATATAAATTCGATCACCAGTAAACGGCAGCCGCGCGGTGACGCGTTCCATCACGCTGTCCGGCATGGGAACACGGGACAGAATTTGCATGGTCGGCGGGTCGGCCTGCCACGCGTTCAAGTCCTGCGACACGGAAATGCGATATTGGAGATCACGCGCCAGCCTTCGTTGGTGCCAGCTTATGCGGACCCATTGATTGTTTGACTCGAGTTCGTAGGAGATCAACGGAGGGTAGATGGTCTGGCCGGCCCCGGGCTCGCCGCCGAACGCATATTGAACGAAGTTTGCCAAACCGGCGCCGTCCGGCACGGCATCGGGGCCACTCACGGCGAGGTCCTCCAGTTCATGGGCGCGAAATCGTTCCCAGCGCCATTGCGCGAATCGATTGTCTTCATCATGGCCGCCGGGTTCCTCGGCCAGTTTCAATGCCGGATCGCCGAGCAGGTTGTAGATGGCAAATGTGTCTTCTGCGAATAGTTCAGGCGCAAGTGCGCGGCGGGCCCGCAGGGCCGCCCAGCCCAGCGAGGAGGACCCGTCATGGAATTGCGTGTGATAGAAGGCGGCGCCCATTTCCGTGGCGGGATGGTGCAGGGAATGACCGGTCGGGCCCCAGACGGCGACCGCGCCGCCGTTGTTGCGCCTCACCAAGACCTCGCCCAGACTCTCCACACCCGGCGTCTCGAAGCGGCCTATGAGGCAGGTCAACCCGACGACCAGCGGATGGTTGGCGTTGTTCATGTTGGCCACATCATTGCGGCGCAACAGGTTTTCCGCACTGAAATTATCGAGTCCGCCGTGGCCCGTGAAGTGTATGGAGCGCGCACCATTGTTGAAGGCGGCCATCAATTGCGCACGGGCCGCGCCGATCGGCATATCCGTCAGGTAAATGCGTTCGACCTGTTTGCTGGGCGGCGCAAGCGATATGAGGGCCTCGCTGGCCTCTATGAAGTCGCCCGCACTATCCGGGACATCCGCCGCGAACACCAATCTTTCCTTCCAGCCTTGCCCTTGGCCGGGACCGGAAGGAGATTCGTAGTGCTGTATCTTTTGCAGCATGACGGAGAGTTCCTCGCCTGTACGGGCGGGGAGTCGGCCGATCGCCAGGTCGGGCAAACCGTCGTCGTTGAGATCCGCCAACATCCCGTCGGACGCGAACAGGCCTTTCGGCGTGGATGCCAGCATGGGCGGCAGGTGATTGACCTCGGGCGTAATGGCGTTGAAGTAGTCGTAATGCCCGTTGCCGACCAGCACCACCAGCCACGGCGCCTCGCGCCATGCGCCGGCCGCAAATTGCAGCAGGCTGCGAATGGCTTCCGGTGTCCTGACGCCGTCGGCGAATAGGTCGCAAACGTCCTCGAACACCGCCACGCCGACGCGCAGGCCCATCGACTCGCGATAGTCCGCCAAGTCCTGAACATCGGATTCCAGCGCGCGGGATGTAATGATCAGATAGTCGATGCGGTTATCCATATCGACAAACCATGCGGTACAGGCGCCCGCAACCGGAGTTAACCAGGATATATCAGCCTTTTCCTGCAGAACGAAGCGTTCGTTGAATGCATCCACCGACCATGTGTCGCCCGGGATCGTGCCATCCGCCAGTGCGATGAGCACCGGATCGTGCGGGTTCTCGACCGACAGGGCGAAGGGTTGCGCAAAGCCCGACACGGAAACATCGGTCGCGTTTCCGGCGTGGAAGAACAAGCTGTCGCTGGTCGGCGCGAGTGTGCGGTCGAAGGCGGCTTCGATCCAGTCCAAAACGAAGAAGCTGTGCGTGTGCCCTTCCTGCACCACCCCGCGCACGG
>SKZA01000329.1 GCA_007127595.1 Kiritimatiellia bacterium | reverse complement strand
GGCGGTAACCGCATCATCCGCCGTTTCGGGCGTAAGGAGCCGGATGGGGTGTATGCGGAATCCTGGGAGGTCTCGGACCGGCCCGAAGGCATGAGCGTGGTTGTAAACGGGCCGCTGGAGGGCGCGACCCTTGCGGATGTCATTCGGGATCAGGGGCCCGCCCTGCTGGGCGCGGACTCGGAGGAAGTGCGTTTCCCGTTGCTCATCAAGTTAATTGATGCGCGCGAAACGTTGAGTGTTCAGGTGCATCCCGATGATGAGCGTGCGGCCGCTTGCGGTGGTGAGGCCAAGACGGAAATGTGGTATGTGCTGGAGGCGGATCCTTCCGCGTGCGTATATGCCGGCGTTCAGCCCGGTGTGGATGAACAGTCCTTCCGCAAGGCGGTGAAAGAGGAGACCCTGGATACGCTATTGAACGTTGTGCCGGTGGCCGAGGGTGACGCGATCTTTATGCCGGGTGGGCGGGGCCATGCCATCGGCGCGGGCTGCCTGCTGCTTGAGGTGCAACAGAATTCCAACACCACCTATCGCTTATATGATTGGGGAAGGGTTGGTCAGGACGGAAAGCCGCGTGAGCTGCATGTCGATCAGGCCATGGAGGTGATCCGTTGGCATGACGCGGGGAGCGCAAAGGTTATGCCGCGCCGATTGGGCAATATCGGTGCGAACGAACTATGGGAAGTGTTGTCCTGTTCCTATTTCCGTATGGAACGCCTCCTTGTGCGCGAGCCTTGGCCGGCCGGTCACGACGGTCGTTCGTTCCATATCCTGTTTTGTTTCGACGCGCCCGTGCACGTGACATCGGAGGCCGGTCCCGACGTGACGCTGGCGCCCGGCACGACCTGTCTGATCCCCGCGGCCTTGACCCGCTATCAAGTGGTCCCGGCGGACAATCAGGCCACTCTCTTGCGGATTACCCGTCCGTAGATGTAACGGGCGATCGCCGCTTGACCAGGCGCATGCGATTTCGGTCGTTCGGAAGCTTCTCGTATTGCACGTCGTCCATGAATTGATGGATCAGATACAGGCCGACACCGCGTTCGTGTCCCTCCATCCAGTGTTCCGGAAACTTGGGTTCACGATAGTTCGACATATCAAAGGTCTTCCCTCGGTCAATGATGTCGATAATGAAGGTCTCGTCATTGGTGTTGATTTCGATGTGCAGCGGAGGTTTCGGGTCAAGGCCTCCGTAGGCATGGTCCAGGACGTTGGCACAAGCTTCGTCCACGGCCATTTCCACGCTGTCGATATCGTCGATGGACAGCCCGGCGGCGGTGGCCAGCCGTGTGACCACCCAGCGGATCATCGCGAGCGAGGTCGGAGATCCCGGCAGGAGCAGTTGATAGCTGTTCTTTTGCAATGCCGCGTTCATGGCTTACTTCCGGCTGGGCTCGGCCGATACGGCCGCCTGCGCTTCCTCCAGGCTGGAATGAATAGTGAGTACCTGATGTAACCCCAGCAATTTCACGATGCTTTCTATCTTAGCGGGCATGCCGCATAGGACCAGTCGCCCGTTGCGGGATTCGCATTTCCGATGATAGTGAAAAAAGAGACCGAACGTGGCGCTGTTCACATAGCTCAAGGTCATACAGTCGAGGAGGATGTGGGGCGGGAGGTCGCCGTCGGGCTCACACAGCGGGTCGAGCGCGTCGCAGAACGCAGATTCGCTGGACGCATCCAAAGCACCTCGCAGGGCGACCACATGATACGGCGGGTCGGATCTGACCGTCATATCAAAGTTTTCGTTGCCCATAAACTTCCGTCCCTCGTGCGGCACAGCAAAAGCACCCGTCCCATCATGTCAGGATACCCTTTTAGGGGCCTCACTGTCTACCTTTATCCCGCCGTGCGCGGCCGCGCGCAGAATAAATTAGCATTTGTCATTGTGCCGGATGTAAGGCTATCGTAACTGCCATGAATACCCGTTCCAAAGTAGCGGTGATACGTACGCGTCCGGAGACGGTGCTGGAAGACGTCCATCGCCTGATGAATCTGGCCGACTATCAACAGGTCGTAGATCCTGCGGTAGACACCGCCCTGAAGATCAATATCAGTTGGCACTTCTTCTATCCCGGATCGTCCACCACGCCGTGGCAGTTGGATGGTGTGATCCGCGCCATGAAACGGGACGGTTATGATCCCGCGTTGATTCATGGTTGCCATAACCGGACCGTGGTGATTGACGCGCATCTGGGTGAGCGAGAGAATAAACAGGTGAACGTGACCGATGCGCATGGATTGCGCAACATTCACCTGTACGAGGGGGAGGAGTGGATTCATATCCGCGATGCCGTGGGAGACTTGGCGGATCGGTTTCTGTGCCTGAACGACGTATATCCGGACGGATTCATGATCCCCAAACGCTTTATCGGCGAGAACATCATCCACTTGCCGACGGTGAAGACGCATGTGTTCACGACCATGACGGGCGCGATGAAGAATGCGTTCGGCGGTTTATTGAACGAGCGTCGCCATTGGACGCATCCGGTGATTCACGAGACGTTGGTTGACCTGTTGATGATTCAGAAGAAGATTCATTCCGGCGTATTTGCCGTCATGGACGGGACCTTCGCGGGCGACGGCCCCGGTCCCCGTTGCATGGTGCCGCATGTAAAGAACGTGCTGCTGGCATCGGCCGATCAGGTGGCGATTGATGCGACGGCCGCAAAATTGATGGGCTTTGATCCCTTGCGTGATGTGAAGTTCATTCGCCTGGCCCATGAAGCCGGATTGGGGCAGGGCGATCCGCGTGAAATCGAACTGGTCGGCGACACGGACGCCGCAGCGGAGAACTGGAACTTTGTAGGCCCCTATACAAAGATGACTTTTGCGAGCCGTATGCAACACCACATCTACTGGGGCCCGCTGAAGAAACCCATCGAGTGGAGTTTAAAGACCGTCTTGGCGCCGTGGGCCTATCTTGCCAGCATCCTGTATCACGACACGTTCTGGTACCCGATGCATCAGCAACGCATTCACGACATTCTGAACAGTCCCTGGGGCCGCTTGTTTCAGCAATGGGAGGATTTGGCGCTCGATCCCGATGACCTTTCCGCGAAGGGCTGGGAAGCACTTGGCTCCGAGCCCATGCGCCTGGAGCGGAAGGGCATGCGCTATTTCCTGGAATCGCTGCGCATTCTTGGATTGTGCGTAAGGGAAGCGCCCGAATTCGCCGCTCGGAAGCGATTAAAGCAGGCTACGCGCTGATCGT
The DNA here is from genome assembly GCA_007127595.1 of Kiritimatiellia bacterium. Taxonomy (GTDB): domain Bacteria; phylum Verrucomicrobiota; class Kiritimatiellia; order SLAD01; family SLAD01; genus SKZA01. The sequence continues at coordinate 515 of SKZA01000329.1, read as the reverse complement.
TTCGCTCAACGGATTTCCGTAACCAGCATTGAAAAGTCGTCACTGACTTGTTCGCCGCGCCGATGCATATCCACGGCGGCCCGCACCGATTCGATAATGGCGTTGGGGGCATCGGCGCCATGTTCGCGCAGCACGGCAAGGAGGCGTTCTTCCCCGAATTCCTCAGACTGCGGATTCATGGCCTCCGTCAGCCCGTCCGTATAGAAAATCAAGCGATCCCCCTCCTCAACGCTCATTTCGCGAACCGGATATTCCTGGTCCTCGATAAAGCCGAGCGCGGGGCCGGTCGGCACGTTCCATACGGTCAGGTCCTTGCGGCGCAGACTGTAACAGATCGGGTAGGGATGTCCCGCATTGGCCACGCGAAACGTGTTGGAACTTAAGTCCAAGACGACATAGATCATCGTGATGAACTCGTATTCAGGGATTTCCTTGACGAGCATTTCGTTCAGGGTATGCAATACGCGGTCCTGCTGATAGAGATCCGCGTGCAGGTGTCCGCGCGCGATCCCTCC
>SKZA01000269.1 GCA_007127595.1 Kiritimatiellia bacterium | reverse complement strand
TCAGTCCGTTCCATGTCGTGTGCTCCTTCCCCTGTGTTCTTTGGTCAGACCACGGAGGATAGCGATCCACGGCATGGAACACTCCTCTTTTATACTGCGGCATTTAACCTTACACTTCTCACCATCGGCACGGATCACTGATTGGCCTTGTCATTCCCGCCGTTCCGTCGCATATTCCCTCGAACTTTTCGAGGTGCCTGGGTGTTATGTTGCATCGTGAATTCAGTCTGGAAGAAGTGGCGGACTACCTGCACGTCTCCAAGGGGAATATCGAGTTGCTGGTGCGTCGCAAGGAGATTCCCTTTGACCGCAAGGGGGAGCGCCTCATCTTTCGCCAAGCCGAAATCGACGCGTGGGCTTCCCGCCGCATCCTGGGCTTTTCCGGCGAGCAGTTGACGGACTACCACAAGGGTTCATCCGCCAAGGCGCACGATCTCTCAGCCAAGCACGCGATCATTCCTGAATTGGTTCACCCTGCCTGCATCGAGCCGGCCTTGCGCTCGAAAACAAAGAGCTCTGTCATTCGCGACATGGTGAAACTCGCTGAGCGCACGGAACTCCTGAACTATCCCGACGATCTATTGAACGGCATTCTGGAACGGGAACAGATGTGTTCGACGGCCTTAGCGGGCGGCATCGCCCTCCTGCACGGGAAGAATCACGAGCCTTACCTTTCCGAAGACACGTTCATCGTTTTGGGCCGCGCCATGCATCCCATACCTTTCGGATCACCCGATGGGCGTACGACCGATATCTTCTTTCTGCTGTGCGCACAGGACGACCGCACACACCTGCACATCCTCGCGCGCATCTGCATGATGTGTTACCACACCAACATGCTGATGGACCTCCGCGAAGCCACGGATGCGGCGGCCATGTTGGAGATTCTCGTCAGGGCGGAACAAGAAATCATCCGCGAACTGTAGTGTTGCGATGAGGACAAGCCACTTGGAGGGACGCGCTTCCGCGCGTCGAGGTCACGCGGAAGCGTGACCCTCCAATGTGTGGCTTACCTCAAATGCCAATCAATACTTCACGGTACAGCCGTACGGACGCGTGACCGGCGTGGCGACTTCGTCGCCGGCCATGGCCTGCGTCAGCGCGGATACCACATAGTTTTCAGCACGTTCGATATCCGCCGGATTGGCGGACCGGATACTGTCGATGGCGCCCTGATAGATCAACACGCCGTCGGGATTAATGACATACATGTGCGGGGTCACCTGCGCGCCATACAAACGGCCCACATCACCGGGCGCGTCATACAGGTACGCGGTGTGGTTGGCGCCCTTTTCCTCGCTCACGCGGGCGGCATCCTCCTTCGTGTAATATCCCTGCGAACCCGGCTTGGACGAGCAGATCGCCAACCAGACCACGCCCTTCTCGGTGAACTTCTTCTGCAAGCGCTGCATTTCGCCGGAATTATAGAATTTCACAACGAACGGACATCCGTGATTGATCCACTCCAGCACGACGAACTGCCCTTCATAATCGGACAAGGTATGCTCGTTGCCATGCACGTCTGTCAGCGTGAAATCCGGCGCCTTTTCGCCAACGGTCACTTCCGCCGCCGCCCTCACTCCGTATGAACAACCGGCCACCACGGCCGCCATCGTCAATGTCGTCACTACTTTTCGCATCTCATTCCTCCATTTGGGTTAACCCGCTGTCTTCTCCCTCAACGCGCCCTGCGGGCTTATAGCGCGTCATTTCGGTAGATTCGTTCCAGGCAACGCTATATCTTCTCCAGGGCGTCCAATACCATGCCCGGACGCAGGATTTCCGGAAGTGTCGTGTAGTCCGCGTCCGGTCCTTCACCGTACAATACGTAGAAGGGGACACTGTTGCGGCCATATTCGGCGAGCACTCCGCCGATGACATCATCGCGATTGGTCCAATCCGCTTTGAGCGCGACAATTCCCCGCTCCTCAAACGCCGCGCGGACCCGGGATGAAGAGAAGGCCACGCGTTCATTGACCTGGCAGCTCAGGCACCAGGCCGCTGTAAAGTTCACGAAGACAGGCGTGCCCTCGGCGCGTAAGGCCTCAAAGCGCTCCACCGTAAACGATTCCCACTGCACGCCGCCTTGCGATGCTACATTGCCGCCCACATCTTCCAGGGGCGCCAGTGAGGCGGCTCCAATTACACCTGTGCTCAAAGCGGACAGCATCAATAACGAGGCCACAATCTTGGCTGTTAAACGCACAGGAAAGTCGCGGGCAATCGCCCCCCAGCGGCCTAGAATCCATGCGGCGAGGCCGATCAGGAAAAGAACTCCTATTAAGAGGATTACGGCGTCACCCCCCGCCATGATATTCAAGACCCAAGCCAACCAGACCACGGTCGCAACCAGCAGCCAGCCCATCGCCTGCTTCAGCGTTTCCATCCACGGCCCCGGCTTGGGGATCTTCGATAACCACTGCGGGAAAACAGAAAGCAATACGTACGGGGACGCCATGCCCAAGCCGAGGAACGTGAAGATCAACAACGCCTCAAGGGCGGTCAAGGTAAGAGCATATCCCAAGGCGGCTCCCATGAAAGGCGCGGTGCAAGGCGTGGCGATCACCGTGGCCAACGCTCCACTGAAGAACGAGCCGGTCCAACTGGACTTGCCCATGGACTTTTGTCCCAGCCCCATCCAGGACGTGCCGACCTCAAAGACACCGAACAGGTTCAGGCCGAGCAGAAAGAACAGGACAGACATCGCGATCAGAAAGATCGGCGACTGCAAGTGAAAGCCCCACCCCAGTTGTTCGCCCCCCGCCCGCAGCGCGATCAAGAGTCCGGCCAGCACCCAGAACGAGACGACGACGCCAAATGCGAACAGTGCGCCATGTTTCCAGACCTGCGTATGATCCTCTTCCGCTTGCCGCACGAAGCCCATGATCTTGATGGAAATGACCGGAAAGACGCAGGGCATCAAGTTGAGAATGATTCCACCAGCAAACGCAAAGATGAGCGCCACGGCCAACCCCGACACCTCCTGAGGCCCGACCGGGTCAACGATGGCGGGCGGGGCCTACGCCGCTTCTTCCAGATGCACATCGACAAACAGCGCCTTTTCTGAATCCGGTCCGCGCCAGCCATCCTCTGAAACGAGTACACCGCGTATACGATCCGGCTCATGGCCATAGGTCGGGTCCTGCTGCAATTCGAAGGTGTAGCCATCGTCGGTGCGGGTCCAATTCTGGGGCGGCAGGTATTCCACCAGTTCGGGGTCAAGCGCATAGAACCGAGCCTCTTCGATCTCCGTTTCAAGCCATTCGGGTGGGAGGGCCAGGATGCGCAAGACCCCATCTGCGCGCGTACCCTGGAAGGTCCATCCGGCATCTTCCAACGGCAACTCCGCGCGCGCGGCGGTAAACCGTTCGGCCCACTTTTCATGAGGACGCGGGGATTCATCACGCACATCCAGCGTGAGCGCCAGATCCGCGCCGCCCGGTAAACAGATCTCCTTGCATTCCAGCCAGTCCGCGCGCACTTTCAAGCGTACTGGTTGCCCCACCTCAAGATTGTCGGGCGGCGTGATTTCCACCAGCAACAGCACATCACGCTCATAACCATGCGTCACCAATCCCGCCATCTCGATAAACTCCGGGTAGGGCCACTGGATATCCCCCGCCTCGAACCCGTCCGGCAGATCCCATACAAGCATGGTTTCCAGTCCGGAATCGCCGGGATTAGCCCAGTAGGTATGCCAATGCGGATCGTGTCGGAGACTGAGGGCCACATGGAACGGGACGCCGGGTCGAATGCTTTCCACCTCGGACACCAGCTCCGCCTCGACGTACTCGGAGCGAACGGGCCCCTCCACGGCGGCTTGCGCTGACATCAGCCAGCCCGCTACCGCCACTAGCAAGGCTATCCTGAATATGACATGAAACATGAATCTCCTCTGCTGAATCATTGGACTTCCCAACCGCTTCCCTGTTCGATATTTATGAGACTCGACCCTACCCACATATTCCGTGTCGTATCAATAGCGCTTGTCTAACACCGTTTTTTGCACCAGAATCAGTTGTCAGAGGTATAGAAACGCGTATATTGTGCTGGCTTTCAAGCGGTTCTGCTCCCATAATTGTGATTTGCGTACGGAATCTGTCAGGAAGACCTTCCATTCCCGACTACCCCCCATCAGTCTAACACCGAGCGGGGATACTATATGACCACGGACCTGAAAAACAGACTATATCTGCACAAAGTAGACGGCGAGAAGGATTCCACCTTGCGCCAGGTCTATGAACGTGACTTCCGCGTGTCACCTGAATATCGCGAAACGCTTCCGGACATGCAGAACGCATCCGAAGCGCTGCAGGGCGCCAACGTGGCCATACAGCAAGTCGGCGTCTCCAACTTCAAACTCCCGCTCAAGTATCGCAACCAGACGGGCGACACCATCACGTTGGAAACCAGCGTGGCGGGTAGCGTGTCGCTGAAACCGGACATCAAGGGCATCAACATGTCCCGTATTGTACGTAGTTTCTACGATTATCAGGATGACGTATTTTCCCTGGAAACGCTTGGACGGATTTTGCGCTCGTACAAGGAAGATGTTGGAAGTACCGACGCTCAGTTGCGTCTGTCCTTCTCCTATCCGCTCCTGCAAAAGAGTCTGCGAAGCGAGTTGTTCGGTTGGCAGTATTATGACGTTGTCTTTGAGGGCCGAATAGACGCCGACAACCGGGTACGTTCTTTCATTCACTTTGACTTCATTTACTCTTCCGCCTGCCCCTGCTCCGCCGAACTGGCCGAACATGCGCGGGAAGTGCGGGGCATTTACAGCATCCCCCATTCGCAGCGCAGCAAAGCCCGCGTATTCGTCGAGTTGCAGCCGGGCGCGGAACTGACGATCGAAGACGTGCATATGCATTGTGTCAACGCTCTGCAGACCGAAACGCAGGTCATGGTAAAGCGCGAGGACGAACAGGCCTTTGCCGAAATGAACGGCGCCGCCATCAAATTCGTCGAAGACGCCGCCCGTCTGATCTACAAGCAACTCAACGAGGATGCGCGCATCCGCGACTTTGAAGTCGCCTGTGCACACCTTGAATCCCTGCACTCGCATGACGCCGTTTCGGTCATTGCCAAGGGTGTGCCCGGCGGATTCCGCGCGGACTTTTCGGACTTCAAGAGTCTTATTTGTTGAAATGGTTCGTTGTTATTCGTTATTCGTTAATGGGTTCACTGCGGCTCCGAGCCAACCCGTTAATATAGCCTGAATAACCGATAACCGTTCATGAAAACCCCCTCGATCTACGATACCCTCACGCGTTCACTGCAGCCGTTGAGCCCCGCCGACGGCGAAACATTCCGTTTCTACTGCTGCGGTCCGACCGTCTATGGCCCCGCGCATGTTGGCAATTTCCGGACCTTCATCATTCAAGACGTCCTGCGCCGTGTGATCGAGGGGGCAGGGATTGCGACAAAACATGTGCGGAACATTACCGATGTGGACGACAAGACCATCCGTGAGTCCCAGACCGAAGGAAAATCACTGAAAGAATTCACGACGTATTGGCTCGACCGCTTTCATACGGACTGCCAAGCGCTCAATCTGCTGACACCGCACGTTGAACCCAGCGCCGTAGCACATATTCCGTCCCAGATACGGATGATCGAACAGCTCATTGCAAAGGGCCACGCCTATGCGGCCGAAGACGGTTCCGTCTATTATCGCGTCTCTTCGTTCGACAGCTACGGGAAGCTCTCGAATCTGCAAGGGCGCGAAATCACGACCTGCGCGCACGGCCACGGGCATACCGACGATGAATACGATCGCGAGTCGGCCTCGGATTTCGCCCTGTGGAAAGCGCATAAACCCGAAGACGGCCCGAACGCGTGGCCGAGTCCGTGGGGCGACGGGCGACCGGGCTGGCATATGGAATGCAGCGCCATGAGTATCGAATATCTCGGCGAAACCTTCGATCTCCACGGGGGCGGCGTGGACCTTATTTTCCCACATCATGAAAATGAAATCGCCCAAAGTGAAGCAGCGACAGGCAAACCCTTTGCGCGCATCTGGTTCCACTCCGCGCACCTCATGGTCGAAGGTCAGAAAATGTCCAAGAGCCTCGGCAACCTTTATACGCTCGACGACATCCGCGAACGCGGGTACGACGCCATGGCGTTACGCTACGTGATGGTATCCGGGAACTATCGCCAGCCGCTGAACTTTACCTGGGACTCGCTGAAAGCCGGCCAGAGTGCTTTGCGCCGGCTGCGCCAGTTTGACCACGACCTCATGCGTCTTGCCGGAAGCGCGACAGGCGATGCCGACAACGCTTGGGGCCCCTTCGAGGCGGTCTACGACGCTCTTGCCGAGAATCTGAATACGCCCGATGCCTTGGGTCGACTGTTCAAGGCCGTACACGATCTTGAACGCCGGCTACACACCAATGACCTCGCGCCGGAGGAGGCGTCACGAGTGCGGGCGCAACTTCATCGAACCATGGACCTATTCGGGTTTACGCTGGAATCTGAACCGGTCGAGGCCCCCGAGGAAGTCCGCCAGCTCGCACAACAACGGTGGGACGCCAAGACGGCGCGTGATTTCGCGCGCGCGGACGAACTCCGCGCCAAAGTATCCGAGCTGGGCTGGACCATCCGCGACGCCAAAGACGGATTCGAGCTCGTACGCAACTGAGCGCCGGAAGTCCTCTAGAGCAGTTTGAACTAAGGCGTAGCCGCCGTCGTAAGACGGTGGACAGATTGACCGCCCCGTACTGCATCCACGCTGTTACCCGCCTCCGCCCCAAGGGGACTACGGCGCGGCATACCAGCGCGGCTACAGAATATCTTGAACGGCTTTAAAGACTCAACATATCCGGGGCAGTTGTTCCCCGCTCAGCATGTCCACAATACGTAAGGACCCAATACGACTCTTAAGATGTACGACGGGCCGTTCCCGACTTTCGACTGTTCCGATCCGAACCGATTCCGCGGACACGGCGCATGCTCGCATCACCTGCAGAGCCCGCTCGGACTGATCACCGGGGACTACAACCATGAAGCGCCCCTCGTTCGCGACATACATCGGATCCAAACCAAGAATCTCGCACGCGCCCCGCACGTCCTCGCGCACCGGAATGGCTGCTTCCTCGACCTGTAGTCTCGCCCCGGCTGCCCGCGCGTGTTCCACCAGCGCGCTCGCCAGACCGCCGCGTGTAAGATCGCGCAGACTGTGGATCGCGATGCCCTCTTTCAAGAGTTTCAGGACCGGCTCGACCACCGGCGCACAGTCGCTCTGAATCTCGCTCTCGAATTCCAAACCTTCGCGTACGGCCATGATCGCGATACCGTGTCGCCCGATGTCGCCGCTCAAAAGAATGACATCTTCGGGCTCGATGCATGAGGGACCGATGTCCTGTTCGGTCGCCAAAACTCCTACACCGGCCGTGTTCAGGTACACCCCGTCGCCCTTCCCTCGATCGACCACCTTCGTATCACCGGTCACGATGCGCACATCGGCTTCAGCGGCTGCGTATTGAATGGATTGCACCACGCGCCACAGCGTCTCCATGGGCAGGCCTTCCTCCAGGATCATGCCCAGTGTCAGATACAACGGCTTGGCGCCGCACATGGCGAGATCGTTGACCGTGCCGTTGACCGCCAGGGACCCGATATCACCGCCGGGAAAGAACAAGGGGCACACGACATAGGAATCCGTTGTCAACGCCATCCGCTCCTCGGGCACTTGGAAAACGGCGCCGTCGTGTCCCGCGTCGAGCAGCGGGTTGGTAAAGGCCGCGCGGAACATCTTATCAATGAGCTGATGCGTCAACGCGCCGCCCCCCCCGTGTGCAAGAGTCACCGTGGGATAATCGGATATTGGGATGGGACAGGTTGTATGCACAGTTCGTGGGTTCCAGATTTTAGGCGTTTGGTTTCAGACAGCAGCATTTAACGCGCAAACAGGTGACAGCCTTTCTTCGTAGCGCCCTGCTCCAGCAGGGCGTTCTTCATCTCCGCCAATGCGTATCGCACCTGCCTGCTCCCTGCTGGAGCAGGGAGCTACGCAGCCCCCGCTCATGAAAACGATATGGTACAGCTTCAGCCCCCAACCTATAACCCAAAACCTAAAATCTGTAACCACTCCATCGTCTTTGCGAGCTTCTGTTCGAACATCGTGTTCACGAGCCGGCCCGGTACCGATAATATGCCGCGCAAGCGCCTTCGGATGAGACCATGGTCGCGCCCAACGGTTTCTCGGGCGTACATCGCACACCGAACGCCGGACAGTCGGATGGCTTCTTGATCCCTTGCAGGATCAACCCGCTGATGCATTCTCCGGATTCCTCCGCCGTTTGATCGGCCACGCCAAAGCGCGTTTCGGCGTCAAACGCCTTGAATTCCTCGCGCAATCCCAACCCGCTGTGCGGGATTTCACCGACGCCGCGCCATTTACGTGGCACGATGGTGAAAACGCGTTGAATCATATCGATGGCGGGTCGGTTTCCCTCTTTCCGCACCGATCGCGCGTACTGGTTTTCCACCTCGGCGCGCCCTTCCTCCAATTGTTTCACCACCATGTAGATCCCTTGAAGGATATCCAACGGTTCAAAACCGGTCACCACAACGGGGACACGATATCTGGCGGCAATCGGGGGATATTCCTCGTAGCCCATCACCGTACATACGTGTCCGGCGGCAAGAAAACCCTGGACCCTATTCTGCGGAGAGGACAAGACCGCCTCCATTGCGGGCGGAACCAAGACATGCGAAACCAGGATCGAGAAATTCTTTACCCCTTCCTGCGCTGCACGGAAGACGGCCATCGCATTCGCGGGCGCAGTCGTTTCAAAACCAACGGCAAAAAACACGACTTCCCTGTCCGGATTCTTCTTCGCCAACTCAACCGCGTCCATCGGCGAATAGACAATGCGCACGTCCCCGCCCTGCGCCTTCACCGCAAACAGATCCCGTTCCGTGCCCGGCACACGCAACATATCGCCGAAGGAACAGAAGATAACGTTCGGACGCGCGGCGATCTCGATGGCCTTGTTGATCAACTCGACCGGCGTCACGCACACGGGACAGCCGGGCCCGTGCGCCAGCGTCACACCTTCGGGCAATAGTGTGTCGATGCCGTATTTGATAATGGCGTGCGTCTGGCCGCCGCAGACTTCCATGATCGTCCACGGCTTAGTCGTGATCCGCGCCAGGGCCGCCGCGTATTTACGCGCCCCTTCGGCATCTCGGTATTCGTCGAGGTATTTCATGGCGTACAGTGTTCAGTGTTCGGTGTTCAGGCGAAGAGATTATCGTTACTGAACCCCGAACCCTGAACACTTCTTACTTTCTACTTCTTACTTTCTACTTCTTACTTCTTACTTCTTACTTCTTACTCTTCCCCCAACTCCTCCAGTTCCCCCATTTCCTTCATATACTCGAAGACGCGGGCGGCCTCCTCCGGGTCCACCTTGCTGATGGCGAAGCCCACGTGCACGATCACGTAATCGTCCACGATCGCATCGGGCACATACGCCAAATTGACCTGCTTGACGATCCCGCCGAACTGGACGCGGCCCACTCGTTCGATGTCCGAAGCGCCTTCGTTGATGGATATGATTTGGCCTGGAATAGCGAGACACATGGTGAATTTACGATTTACGATTTTCGATTTTCGATTGATTGAGGGCGATGGCCAGTTGGCCAAGCGAAATACCGCCGTCGTTCGGGGGCACCTGATGATGCCAATAGGGTTCGAAACCGGCCTCCGTTAATAGGGCGATACTGCGCTCCAGCAGGAGCGCGTTCTGAAAACATCCGCCGGTTAAGACCACGCGCTCTTCATCCACAACGCGCGCCACATCAACCAGCAAACCAGCCAGCGCCTCATGAAAGGCGCGCGCGATGGCTCGGCCGTCGCGCTTGCCGCGCACATCTTCCAACAATTGTCCAATCATCGGCTCCCAATCCGCTGTTCCGTCAAACGGGATACGATATGGTGGGGTATCATCTGATGCACGCCAAGCCGCCAATTCCAGTTCCAATCCGGCCTGTCCCTCATACGACATGATCTGGCATACCCCTGTCAGCGCCGCCACGGCGTCGAATAGGCGTCCCATACTGGATGTGCGCGGGGATTGGAGGTCTTTGACAAGCATGTCTTCCAAAATCTTCAACTCAGTCGACTCGAAAGCTTGAACGGGAGGCAAATCCTTCATGCCAAGGGCGTCCGCGCCGAATGCTTCGAACAACAAACCCAACGCGGCGCGGCGCGGTTCCCGTACCGCGGCTTCGCCGCCCGGCAGTCGAAAGGTGCGCAGATGGCCGGCTCGTTCATATTGGCCGCGATCGGCATGCAGGAATTCTCCGCCCCATATGGTGCCATCCGGTCCATATCCCGTGCCATCCCATGCCACGCCCAACACGGATCCATCCAACCGGTTGTCCACCATACAGGATGCCACATGCGCATGATGATGCTGTACGGGGAAGAGCTTGGGGGCGCTTCCCGCGTCGCCTTCCGTGTCGAGTTTCCAGCTTGCGTATCGTGTCGATGCATAGTCCGGATGCAAATCACACACATACGTGGAAGGCTTGACCTGATAAAGATCCTGCAGGGTAACGATGGTTCGCTCGAACGCGCGTACGGCGGGATCGGTATCAAGATCGCCGACATGCTGGCTGATGAACGCTTCCGCGCCCAAGGCCAACGCCACTGTGTTCTTCTGATGCGCGCCCACGGCGAGAATGGGTTCGCGGACCACCTGATCGAGCAACACCGGTTGCGAGGCGTAACCGCGCGCGCGGCGCAACATCGTGAGTCGATCCGCTGCAATGCGCACGATGGAATCGTCAACCGGCCGCGCAATGGGACGATCATGAACAAGAAAAAGGTCCGCAATACCCTCCAATCGAATCAAGGCTTCCTGTTCGTCTATGCAGATCGGCTCATCGACCCGATTGCCGCTGGTGGCCACCACGGGGATGCCCAGCTCGTGCATCAGCAGATGATGCAACGGGGTGTACGGCAGCATGATACCGAGAAAGGGATTGCCCGGCGCCACGGAATTGGTCAAACCGCACGTGCTGTTCTTTCGTTTCCGCATGAGGACGATCGGGGCCTCCGGGCCAGTCAGCGCCCCCGCTTCCTGATCGGATACTTCGCACGCTTCGCGAATCAACGACATCGACGGGAACATCAGCGCCAGCGGCTTGGCTTCGCGATGTTTTCGCTTGCGCAACTCCTTGACGGCGTCCTCATTGCGCGCGTCCACCATCAGGTGAAAGCCGCCGAGGCCCTTGACGGCGACAATCCGCCCCTCACGAATGCCGTCCGCGGCAAGGATCAACGCATCATGTTGCGTCGCCATCACGCGCCCCTTTGCGTTCCAGACCGCCATTTGCGGCCCGCATTCCGGACAGGCGTTGGGTTGGGCATGATAACGCCGATCATCCGGGTCTTCGTATTCCCGCGCACATGCGGCGCACATCGTGAATTCGCGCATGGTCGTATTCGCACGATCGTAGGGGATGCTTTCCAGAATGGTGTAGCGCGGACCACAATGCGTGCAGTTGATGAACGGATAACGATAGCGTCTATTTTTCGTGTCGCTCATCTCACGCAGACACTCCGGACACACCGCTATATCGGGTGTGATCGCTGCGGAGATGTCGAGGGTCTGCTCGCTATCGAGAATGCGAAAGGCGGACGTTTCGGCCTCGGCCTGTTCTTCCGCCGTCACGCGCATTTCGCGTATCCGCGCGGGCGCCGGAGCGCGCTCCACCAACGTCCGTTGAAATCGCTCGAGCAGGTCCTCGGAGCCGACGGCCTGGACGGCTACCCCTTGAGAATCGTTTCGTACCCAGCCTTTCACACCGAACGCCAGAGCCGTTCGATAGACAAACGGACGGAAACCCACCCCCTGCACCGCTCCACTGATATGCAGATCCCTGACAATCAGGCGGCTCTTCCCACGAACAGCCGGCGTATGATCGCTCGATTGCATGTACCCGGGAGCCCGAACCAATTACCATCAGGCGTACACCAAGCGACGCCCCTTGGGTTCCGGGATCGAATCGCCAAACTCCTTGGCCGTATCCAGCCAAAGAGTTATTGCCTCTTTAGCGTTCTTGAGCGCGTCTTCCCTCGATTGGCCGTGAGCAATACAACCCGCCAATTCGGGAACTTCTGCAATGAATGCATCGTCTTCGGCACTCCAGTATAGAATGATTTCGTATTTATCCATCAGCTTCCACCCGTAGTTTGTACGCGAGTAGTATATTTCTTATCTGTCGCACTTGATAAGGCTTCGCGTGTTTTCCATCTCGCTGCAGATTCGGCCGCTCGTAAATCCCCGACTTTCGAAACAGATGGTGACTCCCCTTGACTCGTTCGTCAAATCCCAGCCGATGCAGCAGGCCTCGCAAATCCTCAAAAGGAATATTCTTATCGCGCTTTCCGAGAAGAATCTCCTCCAATAGCTTGCTCCACTTACTCATTCTTGAGTCAGGTTAACCCATGAGTTCCCCAGATTCAACATGATCCTGTCCTGACGCATCACTCAACCTGCGAAAACGGACGTTCAACGTGCTGCACAAGCCAATCAAGCCATCCCGCCATCCCCTCCCCCGTCCGGGCGGATAGTCCGATGACCTGCGCACGAGGAGCAATCCTGCGGATATTGGACAACGCCGCTTCGCGACGAAATCCGACGGCGTCTGCCAAATCGATCTTATTGATAATGACCACCGACGCCGTGTGGAACATGACCGGATATTTCAGCGGCTTGTCTTCCCCTTCCGTTACGGACATGAGCACCACCCGCGCTTGCTCGCCGAGATCGAACGACGCCGGACACACCAGGTTGCCGACATTCTCAATGAAGAGGATGTCCAAGGCGTCGAGGTCCAGTTTCTCCAGCGCGTGATGGACCATGTGCGCATCCAGATGGCAGGCGGTACCCGTACTGATTTGTATGGCCGGCACGCCATGCGCCTGAATGCGTCTCGCGTCGTTCTCCGTTGCAAGATCGCCTACGACCACGCCGACACGAAACCGCGCTCCCGCCTCCTGCAACGTCCGCTCAAGCAACGCGGTCTTGCCGGAGCCGGGCGACGACATCACATTGATGGCAGCCATCTTATGTGCCATGAAGATACCGCGATTCCGTTCGGCAAGCCGCTCGTTGCGCGAAAGGATGGACCGCTGTACGTCAATCTCGCGCGCATGACTGTGCTCGTGCCCATGATCATGACTGTGTTCGTGGTGATCATGATTCTCAACGATGGAACATCCGCAATGGTCACACATCAAGCCACCTCCAGGGATACCAACTCCATTTCTCTCCCGCAAAGCAGGTCGGCATTTACCGTGCCGCACCGCGGACATTCGTAGGGACAACGCATGGTGATCGGAGACGCCGTTGCACTCTCGCGGACTTGGAGGGACGCGCTTCCGCGCGTCCCGGGGCACGCGGAAGCGTGCCCCTCCAAAGTCGT
>SKZA01000181.1 GCA_007127595.1 Kiritimatiellia bacterium | reverse complement strand
TTTGAATAATTCGCGTAAGGGTTCGATGAGCTCAAAATCCATGTCGTCGGGCAGGCCGCCGACGTTGTGATGGCTTTTGATGGTGACGGAAGGCCCGCCGATGGGGGAGACGCTTTCGATGACGTCGGGATAGAGCGTGCCTTGGGCGAGGTACTTCATGGGGCCGACCTGCCGGGCCTCGTTGCTGAAGACTTCGATGAAGGTGTTGCCGATGATTTTGCGCTTTTGTTCAGGATCGATGACCCCGGCGAGGCGGTCGAGGAATATGTCCTGAGCGTGGGCGACGCGTAAGTCCACACCGAAGGCATCGCCGAAGGTGCGTTCGACTTGTTCGGCTTCGCCATGGCGGAGCAGGCCGTTGTCGACGAAGACGCAGTGCAGTTGATCGCCAATGGCTTTGTGCAGCAGGGCAGCGGCAATGGAGGAATCGACCCCGCCGCTGAGCCCGCATAGGACGTGGTCTTTGCCGACGCGGGCTTGGATGGCGGCGACGCTTTCGGCGATGAACTGGTGCATGGTCCAGTCGCCGGCACAGCCGCAGACATCGAAGAGATAGCGGCGCAGGATGTCCTTGCCCTGCGTGGTATGGACGACTTCGGGATGGAATTGGAGACCGTAAAAGCCGCGTTCGACATCGGCTATGGCGGTATGCGGGCAGGAGCTCGTGCTTGCCAGGGTATGAAACCCGGACGGCATGCGCTCGACCTGATCGCCGTGACTCATCCAGACCGGGAGTTCGGGCGGCACATCCTGGAAGATGATGTCGGCTTCGGTGATGGTGATGACCGTGCGCCCGTATTCGCGATGGGCGCCGGGGATGACGTGTCCGTCCAGCTTGCGGGCCATGAGCTGGAGGCCGTAGCAAATGCCGAGCACGGGAATGCCGAGGGCGAAGAGGTCGTCGTCGCAATCCGGCGATTCCGGGTTTAAGACGCTGGCGGGGCCGCCGGAGAGGATGAGTCCTTTCGGGGCGCGCTGCCGCAGGGTGTCGGCGGGAGTGTCGTGGCGAAGGATTTCGCAGTAGACGTTTTGCTCGCGCACGCGACGGGCGATCAATTGGCTGTATTGCGAGCCAAAATCGAGAATGGCGATCCAATCGTGCGTGTTCACATTCACGACTGCGCACCTTCCATAAGCCGGACGAATTCGTCAAAGAGATACGAGGCATCGTGCGGGCCGGGCGCGGCTTCGGGATGGTATTGAACCGAAAACATCGGCCGTTTGCGATGGCGCAACCCTTCGGAAGTGCCGTCGTTGAGATTGATGTGCGTGGTCTCGAGGACGGCGGGGTCCAGCGACTCCTTATCGACACAGAATCCGTGGTTTTGCGAGGTGATTTCGATCAGGCCGGTATCGAGATTCTTGACCGGCTGATTGGCGCCGCGATGGCCGAACTTCATTTTGAAGGTCTTGCCGCCGTGCGCCAGGGCCAGTAACTGGTGGCCGAAGCAGATGCCGAAGGTGGGCAGTCCGTGGTCGACCAGTTTGGCGATGGTTTGGATGACGGCGGGCACGGCGTCGGGGTCGCCGGGACCGTTGGAGACGAAAAAGCCGTCCGGCTTGGTGGCCAGAACGTCCTCGACGGAAGTGTGATTGGGGAAGACGGTGGGGGCCATGCCACGTTCGGCCATCATGCGGAGCTGGTTGCGTTTAATGCCGCAATCGAGCACGGCGACGCGAAAGGTGGGCTCGCCATGCGGCCAATCGTAGGTTTCCCGGCTGGTGACTTCGCTGGACAGGTCGCGTCCCGGCAGGCCGGGGGAGGCGAGGGCCTTTTTGACCAGGCTGTCGGGGTCGAGGTCCGTGGTCGACATGACGCAGCGCATGGCGCCGCGCGACCGGATGTGGAGGGTCACTGCGCGGGTATCAACATCGTCCACGCCCATGATCCCGGCTGATTCCAGGTATTCTTTTAAGGTTTGTGTGCTGCGGTAATTGCTGGCGCGACGGCTGGCCTCGTTGACGATCAGGCCGGCGGCGTGCGGCTTCCAGGATTCGATATCCTCGTCGTTGATGCCGTAATTACCGATCAGCGGGTAGGTTAGGGTGACAATTTGACCGTGATAGGAGGGATCGGTGAGGATTTCCTGATAGCCGGTCATTGAGGTGTTGAACACCAGCTCGCCATAGGCTTCGCCGTCGCCGGCGAAAGCGCGACCGGAGAAGCAGGCGCCGTCTTCCAGAGCAATACATACTTTTTTCATGAGATTTCGATTTGAGTTAGCGTCTTGTCAGTTGGGTCCTGTTGCAACGGCATTGTGGGGATTGCAGGCGTGGTGTCGGGAAATTTCGGATCAGCGCTTCGCTTCGAGGTGTTCGGTGGGCGGTGTTCGGTGTTCAGTACTGGGATTTGGTAAGGCTGATCGATGGGCTGGGAGCTTGCTCTAGGTCAGTATCCGTTTAGAGTCGCGGCGTGGCGCCAGCGCCGAATTTCCTGAACACCGAACACCGAACACCTAAAACCGCCCTCACGCTCGGCTACTGATTGCCATCCCCAAATCACGGCTGGGCAGCGGCAAATCGAGGTGGTAGCGCATGAATTCGCCTAGAAAGCGGTTGATGACGGCGAGTTGTGGCGGGGAGCAGCGTGTGCGGCGGGCCCGGTCCGGGGTGTCGGCCTGTTGCCAGGCGCGGAGGATGGCGAGGGCGTCGGCAGGGAGGGCGGCAGCGGGCCGGGAATCGCTTTGGGCGCAGCGGGCGCAGAGCAGGCCGCCGCGCTGATGGGAAAAAAAGGCGTTGGATTGACCGATGCGTAGGGGGGCTTCGCAGGCCATACAGGTGCGTAGGCTCGGGGCAAGGCCCAACTGATCCAGTAACTTTAGTTCGGCCCATTGGCCGAAGCCGGAGCGGGCGCCGTCGTTGGCCAGCGCGTCCAAGGTGGTCTCCAGCCAGTGGTAGAGGAAGCGTTGCGGGGCATTGGCGGGACTGACGCGGGTGGCGAGGTCGGTAAAGTAGGAGGCCAAAGCGGTGGCCCGCCAGTCGGTGCGGAGCGCGGCGCGGAGGCGGGTGGGGCTGCATTCCTTGGCGATGTACAGCTCGCGGTCGCGACGGTGGTAATAGAGCAGCTCGCAGGTGTAGAACAGGTCGTATTGGCCGAGAAACGGGCTTTTCGGGCGGAGCGCGCCTTTGATCATGGTGGCAATGCGACCGTGTTCCGGGGTGAGCCAGGTGACCACGCGCGAGGTGTTGCCGGAGGGCGCATAGCGGAGGACCAGCGCAGGAGTTTTCTCGATCACGCCGGTGGTTCCTTGGGCGGGGTGACGGGTTCGAGATTGGTTTCGCGCGTGATCCACTGCTCCAATTTGTCCAGCAACGTGGGCCGGTCGTCGAGTCCGTCGTCATCGCCGGGATAGACGGCGCCACCGGAGATCACCAGTTTCATGCCCTCGGCTATGGTCAGAGGCAGGATGGTCAGGTCGCTGCGCGGCACGAAGATCATCATGCCCGAGGTCGGATTCGGGGTGGTGGGGACGAAAACGGCTGAGATTTGGCCCATATCGCTGGTAGCGGAGGGCATGGCCGGGCGGAACGTGGCCGGCACGGTGGAGGTGACGAAGGCCACGGAAAAGAGGCCACGACGGGGATACTCGATCAAAGCGACCTCTTGGAACATGGTTTGGCGCTGGGCGAAGATCGTCTCGCTGACGTGCCGGACCTGGACATAGATTTTATTGAAGACCGGAATGCGGATCAGAATGTGTTCGGCAATACGATACAGTCGGCGACCAAAATAGCTGCGCACGAAAAAGCCGATCAGG
>SKZA01000259.1 GCA_007127595.1 Kiritimatiellia bacterium | reverse complement strand
GGGAAAGACGAAGCCGAGCATCAAGCCGAGACCGATGGCCATGTCGGAATACGCGCTGAAATCGAAATAGATCTGAAACGCGTAGGCGATCACGCCGTACCACGCATCGAGCGCGCCGATGGAACCGGCGTCGAACGCCACATCGGCCACTTTCCCGCACGGATTTGCGATCAGGATCTTCTTGGCGAGGCCGACGCATACGAATGCCGCGCCGCGCGCGAATTTCGTAACGGTGTGCGTGCGTTCCCGCAGTTGTTCAGAAATTTCGGAGAAGCGGATGATGGGGCCGGCGACGAGCTGAGGGAACATGGAGACGTAGCAGGCGAAGTCGATGAAATTGCGCAGCACGCGGGCGTGGCCGCGGTACACGTCGATGGTGTAACTCATGGACTGGAACGTGTAGAAGCTGATGCCGAGGGGGAGGGTGATGCGGAAGGCCAGGTCCAGTTGCAGTCCCGGTAGGCCGATTGCGTTTACGATCGCGTCATAGTTCTCCGTTGCAAAATTGAAGTACTTGAAGAAGCCGAGGAGGGAGAGGTTGGAGATGACCGACACGGCCACGGCGGTTTTCTGCGCGCGTGTACGCGGAGTGCCGGGCTCGAGCGGCGCGATGTCGTACTTGCCGTCGAAGGGCGTGTGTTTGGCGATGACCAGTCCGCAGATGTAGTCCACGACGGTGGAAAACATGAGCAGAAGCACAAACGCGGGGTTCGCCCAGCCGTAGAAGCAGTAGCTCAAGGCCGCTAGAAAAAAATGCTTCCCGCGCCGCGGCACGAGGTAATACAGCAGCAGCGCCGTGGGGAGGAAGTAGAACAGGAATAGATGCGAGCTGAAAACCATGAAACGATATCCTGCGCCATTAACCTGTGGTCAAGGGATCTGCCCCTCGTGTTCCCAATGACTATCCACGGTGACCAAGCCGGCGCGTTCGCTGTTGTCGCTGACCGAGAAGGCAATCCAGTCTTCAAGACGATGATATTGGGTTTTATGGTCGGGCGAGTGACAGGACAGGGAGAGAAAATAGCTGCCTTCGCGCACGGTGAGCGGCTCTAAATGGATACGGATGACGCCTTTCCCCTCCACTACGGGAATCGGATACGACTCGATCTGGGTGTTGGACCCGCAGACAAGGACGCCATTGGCGGACTTGATGCCGAACCCGAAAACGGGCGTTTCAATGCGCTCGCGCGCGTCATACTGCACCTCGATATGCATGGCGCGCCCGGTCTCAAAGTCCGTGGTTTCGACGCCCTGATGATTGCGCACCTTGATGTCTTCTATGACGACCTGCCGGGTGCCGAATTCTTCGACCGCCAATTTGCCGAGCTTCAACATGTAATCCTTGAGGTAACGAAAGATGACATCCCGAGGCGGGCCCTGCTCGGTCAATCGGCCGTCCAGAATCAAGAACGCCTCATCGCAGAATTGCTGGACGGTCTCCAGTGCGTGCGACACGAACATCATGGTCTTGCCGCGCCGCTTGAAATCGTGCAGGCGCTCCATGCACTTGTTCTGAAAGGCCACATCGCCCACCGCCAGCACTTCGTCGGTAAGCAGGATGTCCGGATCGGTCTCCACGGCCACGGCGAATCCCAAGCGCACGTACATGCCGCTGGAATAATGTTTGACCGGCATGTCGATGAAATCCCGCAAGCCCGCAAATTCGATAATGTGATCCATCTTGCGCAGCACATCCTCACGCGGAATGCCGAGAATGGAGGCGTTGAGGATGACGTTTTCCCGGCCCGACATCTCCGGATGAAAGCCCGCGCCAAGCTCCAGCAGCGAGGAAATGCGGCCCGTCGTATGCACGGTGCCCGTCGACGGGGTGATGGTGCCGGCGATGAGTCCCAGGAGCGAACTCTTACCCGAGCCGTTTGGGCCGATAATGCCCACGGTGGCGCCGCGCGGGATCTTGAATGATACTTCGCGCAGCGCCCAGAAACGCTCCAGCTTGCGTCGCTCAATCAGGCGACTGATCGTTTTGTAGAGCGTCGGGACGCCGACGCCTTGCGCGCGATAGGATTTACCAAGATTTTGAACCTCTATGGAAATGGGGGTCATAGCCAATCCGAAAAGTAGCGTTGCGATCGTTGAAAGGTGACAAACGCAAGGAGGGCGAGAAGAAAAGGCCAAAGGAGACCGACCATCGCCCAGGGCGACCAGGGGAAGGTTACGGTGGAAAGTTGCATGGCCCTGTAGGCCGTGACGATGACGCTGAGCGGATTAAGCATGTACAGTGAACTGATCCACACGGCATCGCCGGCCAGGTTTTCGATCATACTGAGCGGGTACATGATCGGGCTCACGAAAAACCAGGCGCTGAGCAATAGTCCGACCAGGTGCTGGGTGTCCCGGAAGTAGACATTGGAGGCCGCCACAAGCAGAGCCATCGAGAAGCTGAACATAAAGTGATAGGCGATCAATACCGGGAGCCCAAGGCTCCAAAGGCTTAACGAGGCCCCGACGCGATGGAGCAGAAAGCCCACGACGGAAAACTGCACAACGAGCATCAGTAGATAATTGACGAGTGCCGCAAGGGTCACCGATAGCGGAATGATCATCCGGGGAAAGTATATCTTCTTCACGAGATTGGCATTCCCGGTGATGCATGACATCCCAGACTGAATCGACTGTACCGTAAACTGCCATGCGAAGACGCCGATGATCAGTTCTTCGTGCGGGATGCGCACGCGGAGCAGGCGCAGGAAGAAGATATAGATCATGGCCATAAAGAGGGGGGTCAGGACCGTCCATAGCAGCCCGAGCACGGAGCCGCGATAGCGACTGCGCAAGTCCCGGACAACGAGATTGAGCAGGAGTTCTCTGAACGTATACAGTATGGACAGTGTTCTCATACAAAGTCGGCAGGATAGCGGAAGGCCGTCGTCGGGACCAGAAAAACGTGAACCTGTCGCGGTCGACGATTTGCGGAGAACGGCTGCTCGCGCTTCTGTTCCTGGTCCGTCAGTGCGTGTGAGGCGACAAGACGACGCGGAATCGTATCTTCAGCCTCTACACCCCGCGCCATGCTCCGGTAGGCCGCCGAAAAATTTCCCGAGTCGAGGCGCCAAGTCTGTTCAGCAAGTCGCATCGGCCATCCACCGGGCGGCGGAGGTTCGATTTTCCACGCCGATCTTCTCGAAGATATGCTTCAGGTGGGTCTTTACGGTGGTTTCCTTCACATCAAGAATCGTGGCGATCTCGGCATTGGTTTTTCCTTCGCGGACCCAGTGCAAGACATCTCGTTCTCGAGGCGTTAGCGGGCGCGCAGGCAGGTTCGGGCCCTTGCGCAAGAGATGGCTATGGATCACATAGCCGGCTTCGAGTCGTCGGCGCTGAAGGTGCAACTCCAAAACCCCTTGAGGAAGTTCGAGGCGCAGGGGGCGCAGCATGGTGTCGAGCGCGCCTTGGTTTAGTTGACGGGTGGTTTCGTCAATCCAGCCGCGCAGGGAGGCGGGCACATGGTGCGGGTCTACTCGGGCTTCCCTCAACACAAGGGGCGATGGCAGGTCGCCGACTTCGGTCTCCATCGCGCCATCGGCGTCCAGCAGGATGGGCGGGATCCCGTCCTGGTTGCCGACGGTGTGCATCGCGTCCACTTTTCGGGCATTGTCCAGCGCGCGCTCAAGGTGCGGGATCAGCGCTTCGAATAGCTGCCGATCCCGGCTGGAGAATCCACGGCGCTCTCGAAAGATTCCCACGGATACAACCCGTTTACGGCGCTCGCCGAACTCGATGGAAAGGTGGTCCCGCACCCCTTC
>SKZA01000045.1 GCA_007127595.1 Kiritimatiellia bacterium | reverse complement strand
GTCCAACGTTGCGGTGCGTATCGAGAAGCCCGGATATTCGTTCAACCCCTTCTCAATCGTCTTGTGAATGCCCTCCGGATAGATCTTCTTCACCGCCGCGTTTTCACGCTCATGCTGAAACTCGTTCCAAATCGTTATGTGTACCACATCACTCATCATCATCCCCCATCAATCACTCTTCACCCTCACCCATCGCGCGCCTTTACGCGAACTTGTCACCACCGCCTCGATGAACGCCATGCCGCGCACACCGTCGCGCACGTCCGGAAAATCGTGTTCCGTCTTGCGGCCCCGCTTCTTCACCGTTCCGGCGCGTAACGCATCGGCAAACGCGCGATAGATATTCGCGAACGCCTCGATGAAACCTTCCGGATGACCGGCCGGCAGACGACAGGCCGCCGCCGCTTCCGGCGAAAGGTGACCCGTCCCCGCGCGCAACACTTCGCGCGGACGCTCCGCCCATTTCAGCGTCAAGGTGTTCGGCTCCTCCTGCGCCCATTCGAGGCCGCCCTTATCGCCATAGACCCGGATACGCAGCGCGTTCTCCTCGCCCGCTGAAATCTGACTCGCATACAATACCCCGCGCGCCCCGTTCGTGAAACGCAACAGTACGTTGCCGTCGTCTTCCAGCTTTCGACCCGGCACAAACGTCGTCAGGTCCGCGCACAGCTCCTCGATCTTTAGCCCCGTCATGTATTCCGCTAGGTTTTCGGCGTGCGTCCCGATATCGCCCATGCATCCGGCTGCGCCGGCGCGTTTCGGGTCGGTGCGCCAGCTCGCCTGTTTTTGACCGCCGCGTTCCAATGCCTTGACCAACCAGCCCTGCGGGTATTCGACAACAACCTTGCGAATCGTGCCCAGCGCGCCGCTGCGCACGCGGGCGCGCGCCTCCTTCACCATCGGGTAACCGGTATAGTTATGCGTCAGGGCGAACAGCCGACCCGACTTTTCCACCTGTTGCGCGAGCTGTTTCGCTTCCTTGAGGTTCAGCGTCATCGGCTTATCGCAGACGACATGAAAGCCGTGTTTCAATGCGACGCGCGCCACGGGAAAATGCAGGTCGTTCGGCGTGACAATCGTCACAAAATCCATGCGCTCGTCGGCCGGCACTTGCGATTCTCGTTCGAACATGTCCGTATAGGAATCGTAACAGCGATCGGACGGGAGAAACCAATCGGCGCCGGATTGACGGGACCGTTTCGGATCGGAACTGAACGCGCCGCAGACCAGCTCGATCTGTCCGTCCAGTTCCGCCGCCATCCGATGCACCCCGCCGATGAACGCGCCGCGTCCGCCGCCGACCATGCCCATGCGTAGTCTTCTTTTCATGTTCCCCTAACCCAGTTGGTTTTGGCTGATCTTTATGGGAAGCAGCTTATGTAGTGTTCAGTGTTCGGTGTTCGGTGTTCAGTGTGTTGAAAGTAGGTCATATCAATTTCGGCGCGTTACGACATGAAACCCGCATCCCGAATCTCGCATCCCGTATCCCGTATCTCGTATCCCGTATCCCGTATCTCGTATCCCGTATCTCGCATCCCGTATCTCGCATCCCGTATCTCGCATCCCGTATCTCGCATCCCGTATCTCACATCCCGCATCCTCTGCACGCCCCTACTGAACACTGACTCACTCTCCTACTCCTCCGCTACCGCACGGTCATGCACGCGATCCATTTCATATTTCGGATCGTACTTGGAATTCGGCCCGAAACGCGACTCCGTTTTGTGCGCGCCCTCGAAGCGTAGGAGATCG
The DNA here is from genome assembly GCA_007127595.1 of Kiritimatiellia bacterium. Classification (GTDB taxonomy): domain Bacteria; phylum Verrucomicrobiota; class Kiritimatiellia; order SLAD01; family SLAD01; genus SKZA01. The sequence goes on along the minus strand of SKZA01000045.1, from coordinate 2,035 downwards.
CCCGGCCACTGCGCGAGATATTCCCTGATATACCGGCGTCCCTCTTCGATTCGCTTGATGTACCCGACTTTCGCGCCCAGCTCCTTGTTGCACGGAAAGCCCTTGATATACCAGAGTACATGCTTGCGCATCATGATGGCGGCCAGTTCCGTGTCGCCGTAGTGCGCCTCCTGATAGTCCAGATGCCGCAACACCACGTCGCCCCACTCTTCCAACGTAGGATGCGCTATTCGTTCCTCCAGCACCTCGCGGAAGATCCACGGATTGCCCAGTGCGCCCCGACTGATCATGACCGCGTCACAACCGGTCTCGTCGCGCATGGCCCGCACAGACGGCCAATCCAGCAAGTCGCCGTTGCCCACCGTAATCAGCGACCGCGTGGCCGCGGCGCGCGCGGCCGCCAGGCCCCGCCGGATGCCCTCGCGATCCGCCGGTGCGCCGTACTTCTCGTCGCGCGTCCGGCCATGCACCGTAAAGAGGTCTGCGCCCTCGCGCGCCACGCGCCGGGCCGTGTCTTCGATCGATATCGCCCGTCGCGAGACGCCCAAGCGCGTCTTCACGGACAAGGGACGATCCGTGGCGGCTCGCGCGGCGCGTACCGTGGCCGTAATCCGTTCCGGCTCGCTCAAGATGCCGCTGCCCGCTCCGCCGGCAATAACTTTCCGCACGGAACAGCCCATGTTGATGTCAATCGTGTCAAAAGGCAGCGTGTTGAGAAAACGGACGGCCTGCTCGACCAGTTCCGGCGCGGGCCCGGTTACCTGGACGCCAAGCACCGGCTCCGCGGGATGCCGCGCGCACATGTCCAGTGTGCGCTTGTTCTTGTGGTGAATGGCCATGGCGGAGAGCATTTCGACATAGGTCAAGCCCGCGCCGAGCTCCTGGCAAATGCGACGGAACGGAATATCGCTCACCCCGGCGAGGGGTGCGAGGATGACGCGATTCGGGATCGTCAATCCGCCAAACGTGAATGGTTCTTGGAAAAAATTCATCGGCCTGCTTATCCTATGGCAAACGGAATCAGTGTGTTCAATGTTATTAGGATGCATCTTGTTCAGAAGGAGTACCACATGCGCCATACATCATTACGACTGCTACTCATCGCCTTGTTCTGCGCCTCGCCCGTGATCGCCGAAGCCGACCAGCGCATCGGCGCCGGCGTGCATTACTGGCGCACGGTGGACTCCATTGACGACCGCGCCTTCGATCGGGACGGCCTTTCCTATGTCATCACCTATCAGGGCGGCCTGCTGCCACTGCTCAAGTATCAGACCGATCTGCAAATCTTCCCGAAGACGTTTGCCGGTTCGGAAAAGACCGTTTACGCCCCTCAAGTACTCGGGATTGTCGGGCATTGGATCTACGCGGGCGCGGGCATCGGTATCCTGTATGCCGATGGCAGTTTTGCGGACAGGCCCTTCTATCTCCTGCGGGCAGGTTTGGATCTGCCGATTCTTCCGCGCCTGCGCTTGGACATCAACGCGAACTACCATTTTTCCGAATGGAAAGGGATCAACGAGATCGCCGACGATATCGAAAGCGATACCATCACATTCGGGGCCGCCCTGCGCCTGGTGTTCTGAATCCATGGGCGCCGCATCCGATCATCCCTGGTTCGCCGGCCTGCCGGAAAGGTATGTGGTCGGGCATCGTGGCGCGGCGGGACACCGCCCTGAAAACACGCTCGACTCCTTTCAACACGCCATTGAACTCGGCGCGGACGTGCTCGAACTCGACGTGCACCTCACCGCCGACGGGCATCTGGTCGTCATTCACGATCGGGTGGTGAATCGCGTAACCAACGGAACCGGATCCGTCCTCGGCTTTACGCTCGACGCGTTGCGTCAGTTGGACGCCGGTTACCGGTTCACTCCTGATCGGGGCCGCACGTATCCGTGGCGCGGCAAAGGATTCATCGTCCCGACCCTGGCCGAAGTGTTCGGCATGTTTCCGGATCGAAAGCTCGTCATCGAGATAAAGACAAGGACCCTCGATGTGGTGCGCGCGCTCGCACATGAGCTGAATCAAACAGATC
>SKZA01000012.1 GCA_007127595.1 Kiritimatiellia bacterium | reverse complement strand
ACATCAGCGGCGTGCTGATCTATTTCTCGCTGGCCACGTGGTATTTGGGAATTGAAGGGTGATTACCAGAACTCGTAGCGGCCGTAGGCCAGGACGTACACGCCCAGCAGGAAGTTCGTGAGCACATGCGCGAGGGCTGTCGCCCAGATATCGCGCGTACGGATTATCAGCCATAAATAGGCGACACCCGCAAAGAAGCCCACCGCCCATTGCATATGCTCGACGGCGAACACCGCGCTGACCGCAAGGAACATGCCCGTGTGCCACGTGCCGAGATCGACCTTGAGGAAGTTTCGGCCCAACAGCCAGCGATACAACCAGCCGCGCCAGAAGAATTCTTCGATGATCGCGATCACAAACGCCGAACCGGCCAGACGAATGAGGGTCAGAGCCCAACCGCAGACTTGCGGATCAAACGGCGAACGTTCCGGCGCTTCCGCCATGCTCCACGGCGGGAAGATGAAATACGTGAGATAGAATTCGCGGAATGCGGGAGAACGTTCGCCCACCCAGCGCGTTTCCGGAAAGATCCACACGACAAACACCACGACGCCCACCAACAAGGCAAGCGGCACATTGCGCCATTGTAACGGACGGTACCATCGCCAAGGGCGGAAATAGAGAAAGAGCCCAAGCCCGACAAACGTCTGCAATGCGTACACCCAGGCGCGTACGACGGCATCGTCATCAATGGCAAACTGACCGACAAGAAAAATGCAGGCGATCCAGAAGACAAACGGGGAAACGTGCCCCCACGTGGCCTGCCGAATCTCCTCGCGCTCCGCCCATTCCTCTTCGGTAAGCTCGCGGGAGCCGCTTTTTTCCTGTTCGTCTTGCTTCATCGATAGCCGTATGATTTAGTCGGGCGGAATTAAACATAATCAGAAGGGAAAACCCATGAAAAAAGTCTCCCTGTCCCTCTGGGCGGGCCTTTTGTTAATCGTTGGTATGGAGGCCGGCGCTGCACAATGGGCGCCGGAAAAACCGGCACGCAGTCAGACCATCACCGTCACGGTGCAGGATTTCGAACCAGGCGACATCCTGCATTGGGGGGTCAACGTCAATGGGCAAAGCTGGGTACGGCCCGCACGCATCTATCGCCCGGAAGGCTCTACCCTGTTTGGCGATGCCGTGCGCACCCCTTTCGAAGCGGTCGAGGACGCGCCGGACGCGGGCCAAGTGGTTCTGGGCCCGTTCAATCATCCGGATCAGGAGGTTCATGCCGTCGTCTTCGCGGTCGCGCGCGCCGACGGATCGTGGGACAATAACCGCGGCGAGGACTATCTGATTCCCGTTTCCGCCGGCCGCATCACCGTCTATCCCGCGCGGCCAAGCGCGGATGATGTCATCGAAATCGTCGTGCATAACAGCGCGCCGGACGGCCAATTGCGGTGGGGCGTCAATGCCAAGCGCAAGCAATGGACGCCACTTCACGAAGTCTACTGGCCCGAAGGCAGCGAGCTGGCCGAAGACGCCACCGGTCTGGATACGCCATTGAGCCCGCCGGATGAGAGCGGGCGTTCGGTCCTTCGGGTCGGTCCATTCAATCGCGGGGAGCAGGTGGTGAAGTCACTGCATCTGGCGGTGAACTGGGAAGACGAATGGGATACGGACGGCGGACGAAATTACAATGTCCCGATTCGCTGGCGCGTGGAGGACGATCCGCATGGCGTCGATATTGTTGAACCGGCCGCCCAGGAGGCGGCCCGGGAGGAAGTACGGGTCCAACTGGAAGCGCCCGGCCTGGATTCCGTGGAGTTGTGGCTGAACGGCGAACGGGTTGAGACCTTCACGGGAGAAGGACCGCACGTGGGCACGCTGCCCATAGCGCATCTGGCCTATGGCCCTCATACGTTGGTTGCCCGAGGCGCACATGATTCGCGGACCAAGTTGGATACCATCGTCTTCTGGCACGTGCCGCAGATGGAAACAGCGCCGTTGCCCGAAGGCATTGGCTTTGGGGCTACCGAGCACGATGACGGCACCGTCACGTTCGCCTTGTACGCCCCGGGCAAACAATTCGTTTCGCTGATCGGGTGTTTTAACGAATGGGATGTGGAAGCGGATCGGATGCATGTCGCACCGGATGGAACGTGGTGGATTACCCGCGCATTCGCTCCCGGCACGTATCAGTATCAATACGAGATTGAAGGCGCCATGCGATTGGGCGACCCGTATGCGCGCGAAGTCGACTGGACCAATGAAGAGGGCGAAAAAGGCTGGAAACCCGCCGATGCGCGCACGGTCCTGCATGTCGGCGCCGACCCCTTCCCGTGGTCGGCCACAGACTATCAGCGCCCGAGCCTCGAGGAATTGGTCGTGTACGAGCTGTACATCGAAGACCTCGCGCCCGGCGAAGGTTTCGAGGGCGTCATCGCCAAGCTCGATTACATTGCCGACATGGGCTTCAACGCCATTGAACCCCTGCCTTGGCATCCTTGGCCCGGCCTTGAAAGCTGGGGCTATAATCCCGCCTTTCACTTTGCCGTCGAACAGCTCTATGGCACGCCCAACGACCTGAAACGGCTCATTGACGAAGCGCACAAGCGCGGGCTCGCGGTCATCATTGATATGGTCCTCAATCATGCGGAATGGGGTTCACCCATCTATCAGCTCTATGGAAATGACTATGACGCCAGTCCCTACTTCCGCGAATACCACGGTCATAACTGGGGCTTCCCGAAGATTGATCAGGAATCTCCCGCCGTGAAGCGATACGTAGCGGATGTCATTCGATTCTGGATCGAGGAGTATCGCATCGACGGATTCCGCTACGACGCCACGCGCTGGACCGGTTGGAGCGGTTACAACGATTGGGGCGCAAGCTGGTACGCGTATGTGGCGCGCAACGCCGATCCGGACAACATTCAAATCGCCGAACATTTGCCGATCGAGCCACCCTTGATCATTGAAACCGAAATGGACACGGGTTGGCATGCCGAATATCGCTGGCGCATCCGCGAGATGCTCGCCAACGCGCGCTTGAATCCCGACGCGTTTGCAACCGTCATGGACGGCCGTCGCGTCGGATTTGAAAACTCCTTACAGCGCATGCCGTACACGGAAAGCCATGACGAAGAACGGGTGGTACGCGAAATGCGTGAGGCCGGATTCGACGAAGCCGAAGTCTTCCGACGCGCCACGGCCGCCATTGCGCTCCCGTTGACCACGCCGGGCGTGCCGATGATCTATGCCGGACAGGAATTCGGGGAATACACCGAAAAGAACGTGGGCTGGAACCCGCTCAACTGGGAGCTGCTTGACGAGGAACCCAATCGACGCCTGCACGCCGCGATGCGCGCACTGGTCCGGCTTCGCACCTCGCACCCCGCGCTGCGGGAAGAGAATCTGCGCATTCTCGCCGCGGACCCGGAAACGGGGCTCGCCCTGTATGAACGGGATTCCAGTCCGCACCTCGTACAGGTCGCCGTCAATTTCGGTCGCCATCCGGTCGAAGCGTCCGTGTACCTGCATAGCGGCGCGAGGTGGAGGGACGTCCTCGCCGAACAGCCGCATGCGGCGGGCGTGACGGAATTAACGCTCCTGCCGGGCGAAGTGCGTGTTTGGGCGACGGTGCCCGAAGTGGAACAAGAGGAATAATGCGGTTGCCATTCAACTTCCTTGTTTGCATGCGGCTCCCGCCGAGCCGATGCTGGATGACAGGACCGATTCCCGCATGGCCGCATGAAACCGGTTCCACATCTTGATCGCGATGATTGGTTGGCGCGCGTGGACGCGCAAGCGCTGCAACGCGCGGCGCCATATTACGCGATGTATTCCAGTTACGCCGGCGGCATT
>SKZA01000198.1 GCA_007127595.1 Kiritimatiellia bacterium | reverse complement strand
GGCCCTGGGATAAGGGTTTATCCGATACGGGAGCCCATACGCCCCCCGATTGTGTCGACTCGGCCTATCGCTAGTATCGGCGCCCAACAAAAGCAAGGGGTCCTCTTTACACCCGCCGCATGTGCCTTTAAGATAGCGAGGGTTCATGAGGACCATTCCCCCCTGAAATGCTAAGGAAAGCGTACGGACTTAAATGACAGATCTATACCATCGGGTAAGTGAACTGCTGAGAACCAAGACCGCGTTGAAAACGGCTATCGCGCTGATTTCGGCCGTCGCCGTCTACTTCTTCCTGCCCGAGAGCTGTCCTGAAGCCGCGCGGCGCGTCGCCTTCATTTTTGTATTCGCCGCCATGTTCTGGGCGCTTGAGATCATTCCGCTCTACGCTACCTCCATGCTCGTCGTGCTGATGAGCATCTTTATGTTGACCCGGCCGGGCGGCATTCTGGACATGGACCGTACCGGCTACCAACAGTTTCTGGTCCCGTTCGCCAGCCCCGTCATCATCCTGTTCTTCGGCGGTTTCGTACTGGCCACGGCCCTGCACAAGTACGGCATTGATCGCCTGATCGCCCAGCGCCTGATGCGCGTGTTCGGCAAACGCCCGTTCTGGGTGATGGTCGGCCTGATGGGTACAACGGCGTTCCTGTCCATGTGGATGTCCAACACGGCCACGGCCGCAATGATGATTGTCATGGTGCGCCCGCTCTACGAGCAACTGGATAAAGACGACCCCTTCCGGGTCAGCTTGGTATTATCGATCCCCTTCGGGGCCAACATCGGCGGCATCGGCACGCCGGTCGGCACGCCGCCCAACGCCATTGCGCTCGGCATTCTTGCGCAACACGACGTGCACATCAATTTTGTGAAGTGGATGATGATGGCCGTCCCGCTCGCCATTATCCTGCTGGCCGTGACCGCCGCCGTCCTGTTCTACATGTTCCGCCCGAAACATCACGAAGTACATCTGGAAATTGCGCAGGTCGCGCATATGGGTTATCGCGCCAAACTCGTCATGGCCATTGGCGTATTTACCGTCCTACTCTGGCTGACATCCGAGTTTCACAAGATTCCCGAAGCGCTCGTCGGCCTGCTGGCGGCCGGGATGTATGCGGCCTCCGGCCTGCTGAACAAGGACGACTTTAAGAATATCGATTGGGACGTGCTCATCCTGATGTGGGGCGGGCTCGCGCTGGGTCTTGCCATGGGCATCAGCGGCCTGTCGGACTGGATCGTTTCACTGCCGATTTTCGATCGCACCGGCTTCTTGCTCTTCGTCATTGCCTGCGTCCTGGCGGTGTTCATGTCCACCGTCATGAGCAACACGGCCACCGCCACGCTCTTGATCCCGATTGTGATCATCCTGCCCGGCGGCGATCCCGTGATGCTGGCCATCACCGTGGCCCTCTCCTGTTCGTTCGCCATGGCGCTGCCGGTCTCCACGCCGCCGAACGCGATCGCCTTTGCCTCCAACATCATCCGCAGCCAGGACATGTTCCGTGCAGGCACACTGATTTCCATCGTCTCCCTCATCGTCCTCCTGATGGGCTACAACTACATTCTCCCGCTGATCTTCGGATTCTAACCTTTAACAACATAGGAGTTATTATGACCGGATATCGCCCCTCTTTCGTCCCCGTCTATCTGGCCGCCGGACTCGCCGTCTTTGCATTCCATTTCGCCCAAGCCGATGTCGACCCCGTGCAGGCGCTCGAGGAACGCGTCGCCCGCCTGGAACAACAACAGGGTCCCGGCCTGCCGTTGCGCGCTTCCTGGCAAAACGGCATCCGCCTGAGCAGCGACGACGGCGCCATCCGCCTCCAGCTCGGCGGCCGTTTGCAAACCGACTTCGCCGCTTTCGACGCCGACTCCGGCCTGACGGAAGAGGTCGAAAACATCACCAGCGGGGTCAAGACCCGGCGGGCGCGCGTCTACTTTTCCGGCACGCTCCATGAATACACCCATTTCCGGGTGGAATATGACTTCCTCGGCGGGAACGCCAACCTGCGCGACGCCTATCTCGGTGTCACCCACGTCCCGCTACTCGGCACAATACGCGTAGGCCGCATGCTTGAGTTCTATTCGCTCGAGCAATTGTCCGGAAACAACTTCCATCAATTCATGGAGCGGGGCCTGCCCGCAGCCTTCAATGAATATTGGAACAATGGTATCGGTATTCAGAACGCCGTGTTCGATCGCCGCGCCACATGGGCCCTCGGCGCGTTCAAACGCGCGGACAGCTTCGGAGACTCAAGCACCAACAGCCGCCACAACGTGGCCGCGCGCCTTACCGCGGCGCCCCTCTACAGCGACAATGGACGGACCTGGATCCATCTGGGCGCCGCCGCCGTGCAACGGCGCCCCAATAACAACCAATATCTTGTCCGATCCCGGCCCGAATCGTCCGTGGCCCCTTTCTTTGTCAATACCGGCTCGATTCCCGCCGACCGTGTTGACCTGACCGGCCTTGAATTCGCCGCCGCCCACGGGCCCGCCTCGATCCAAGCCGAATGGCATCAGGCGCGGGTTGATTTACGGGCGGCCGAGGAGTTTCCGCACGACGGAACGGCCACTTTGAACGGGTACTATATCTATGCTAGCTATTTCCTCACAGGAGAACACCGCACGTATAATCGAAATAACGGCACGTTCGGTCGCATCACCCCCAAAAGCAATTTCCGCGGCGACGGACACGGATGGGGCGCGTGGGAAATCGGCGCGCGCCTGTCCGAACTGGACCTCAATGACGGCCCCATTGAAGGCGGCGAATTGCGTGATATCACAGTCGGCCTCAACTGGTACCTCAACCCGAACATGCGCATGATGTGGAACTATGTCTATGCGGACCTGCAAGACGTCGGCTCCGCCAACATCGCTCAGATGCGCGTGCAGTTTGATTTTTGATTTGGCATTGCCCGTCCTTCCGTTAATCGGCATCATCGCCTGCGCACAGTTCATGATCTCTTGATGCGCAACAGCATGAAGCCGAAAAAGAAGACGACCCGTCGCAAAACCGAGCACCCGCCCCCCTCCGAAGCGGAGATGCGGATGCAGGCCATCCTGAACACCGCCGTAGACGGGATTATCACAATCGACGAACGCGGTCGCATTGAGTCCTATAACCCCGCCGCTGAACGCATTTTTGGTTTCAAGGCAAAGGAAGTCCTCGGCAAGAACGTCAGCATGCTTATGCCGACGCCGCACCGTTCAAGACATACCCAATATATCCGCCGCTATCTGAAAACGGGGCAGGCACGCATTATCGGGATCGGCCGGGAAGTCATCGGTCTGCGGAAAGACGGCACACAGATCCCCATTGACCTGGCCGTCAGTGAAATCCGCGTGGGCGATCGACGGACGTTTACCGGCATCATCCGCGACATCTCCGAGCGAAAACGATTGGAGAAGGCCATCGTAGACGCCAGCGAAATGGAACGGAAACAAATCGGACAGGACCTGCACGATACCGTCAGCCAACATCTCGCGGGGCTCACCATGATCACACGTGTCCTGCAACAGAAGCTGGGCAAGGTGGAGCACGAGGCGGCATGGGACGCCGGTCAGGACGCGGCACACGTCGCGGAGCTGGCCGATACCGCCTTGAAACAGGTCAAGAACATCTCTCACGGCCTCTATCCCGTGGAACTGGAACGGAACGGGCTGGGGACAGCTCTAGAACAGTTCGCCAACCAGCAGGACGAATTGTTTCAGATCGCCTGCACCTACAAGGGACCGCGCACGCTGCCACCGCTGGATCGAACGGTGGCCGTACATCTCTACCGAATCGCCCAGGAAGCGGC